>CAYNDN010000039.1:0-16918 GCA_964395075.1 uncultured Lentimicrobiaceae bacterium
ATGATATTTAATTGAGAAATATTTCCATGTCCTCATCAACCGATTTGATACCCTGGATGCCAAATTTTTCTATCAGCACATTGGCTACATTTGGTGAAAGGAATGCCGGTAATGTGGGTCCAAGATGAATGTTTTTCACACCGAGGTAAAGCAGGGCCAGCAGCACGATTACAGCTTTTTGCTCGTACCATGCAATGTTATAAGCAATTGGCAGTTCGTTGATGTCGTTGAGTTCAAAAACTTCTTTCAGCTTGAGTGCGATAACTGCCAGTGAATAGGAATCGTTGCACTGGCCAGCGTCGAGAACGCGCGGGATACCTCCGATATCGCCCAGAGGCAATTTGTTGTAGCGGTATTTTGCACAGCCTGCTGTAAGGATCACGGTATCTTTGGGGAGTTTTTCGGCAAACTCGGTGTAATAATTCCGGTCTTTCATGCGGCCATCACAGCCAGCCATCACAAAGAATTTGCGAATGGCACCTGATTTTACAGCATCTACAACTTTATCCGCCAGTTGGAGAACCTGGTTATGCGCAAAACCACCTATGATTTCACCCGTTTCGATTTCGGTTTGGGCGGTGCATTTTTTTGCATGCTCAATGATCTCTGAGAAGTCTTTCATTTCGCCATTTTTCCTGTCGGGGATGTGTTTGAATCCCGGGAATCCTGCGGTGCCGGTGGTGTAAACTTTATCGCTGTATGAGTTGCGTTTTTTTGGAGGTACAATGCAGTTTGTGGTAAACAACACCGGCCCGTTGAATGATTCAAATTCTTCATTTTGTTTCCACCATGAGCTGCCATAGTTGCCCACAAAATGCTTGTATTTTTTGAATTCAGGGTAATAATTTGCAGGCAGCATTTCACTATGGGTATATACATCCACGCCAGTGCCTTCGGTTTGTTTCAGCAGGTCTTCCATATCTCTGAGGTCGTGGCCCGAGATTAGGATGCCAGGCTTGTCGCTAACCCCGATATTTACTTTTGAAATCTCAGGATTTCCGTAGCGGGAGGTGTTTGCTTTGTCGAGTAGTGCCATGGCTTCAACGCCGTATTTGCCGGTTTCCAGGGTAAGGGCAACCAACTCATCAGCACTTAGCGAATCGTTGGTAATTGCTGCCAGCGCACGTTGCATAAATGCATACAGCTCCGGGTTTTCTTCGTCCAGGTTGTAGGCATGTTCGGTGTAGGCGGCCAGGCCTTTTACTCCGTATGTGACGAGTTCGCGCAGTGAGCGCACATCTTCATTTTCGGTGGCAAGCACCCCTACTTTAAGGCTCTTGTCATCAAATTCTGCCTCGGTTTCAGCAAACCAGGTGGCCGAATCGTGGAGGTCAGCCGGCAGTTCGGCGTCCAGGTTTTCTGCTGCATTTTTTATACGCTCCCTGAGTTCCAGTCCTTTTCTTACCCTGTTGATAAATACCTGCCTGTCGAAGTTGGCATTGGTAATTGTTGCAAACAATCCATCGAAAACGAATTTGTTTACTTCAGCATCTTCAAAACCCTTTTTGCGGGCGGCAGTGCTGTAAATGGAGATTCCTTTGAGCACAAACATCAGCAAATCCTGCATATTGGCTACGTTACTTTTTTTGCCGCAAACTCCGGCAATGGTGCAGCCTGTTCCTTTGGCCGCTTCCTGACATTGAAAACAAAACATGTTCATTTTGATAAAAGTTTTTGTTATTCCCTCCTTCGCTTAGGCTTCGGAGGATGAAAAAGTTATTTGTTAATCGTTATTTGCTTCGCTGCGCTCTGTGTCATTGATGGTCAGAGGTCTCGCTGCGCTCGACGTCATTTGTTGTCATTGATAGTTATTGATGATAATTGGTATTTATAGGTTGTCATGGTTTTGATAAATGACCTCTCGGTAACTCAAAATTCGTAATTCTACCTTCGTAATTCTAAATTCAACTAAATCCAATCCTCACTAAGTACTTCCCCGGTATGGCTGACTACCGCCTGTTTCACAGGGACTTTTCGGTTTGCATTGGCAATGGCTGTTTGCACCAGATGGGTTAATCCGCCGCAACAGGGAACTTGCATTCTCACCACGGTAAAGGAGTTTACTTTGGCATCATCAATCATCGAAACGAGTTTTTGCAGGTATGATTCCTGGTTCGAATCCAGTTTTGGGCATGCAATGGCAAGGGCTTTGCCCTTCAAAAACCTGCTGTGAAAATTTCCCATTGCAAAGGCAGCACAATCTGCCCCAATCACCACATCGGCATTTTGGAAATACGGAGCCATCGGGTTAAGCAGGTGCATCTGAACCGGCCATTGCCTGAGTTCGGAGGGCGCATCGGCAGCTTCATTACTTTTGGATGCGTTGTCAATCTTATCCATGTCGATATCAAAAATTATGGGAGCCGATCCGGGGCATCCGCCTCCACATCCTGAAGCTGATGCAGAAGCCATTTCCTGTTCAACAATTTTCTTTGTTTCGATTTCATCGCTGTCTTTGGTAACATCAAGATCGATGTTGTGCTTTTTGATATAGGCAATAGCTTCGTTCAGGAAGTCGTCTGCGCCATGCGATTTCAAATGATGCAGGTGCGCAAGCACTGTGTTTTTACCTTTTTTCACCATTTGTTCCATCACCAGGGTTTCGTTGTATGGCTCAGCTTCACGCTCTTCGATGGTGATGGCGTCTTCCGGGCAATGGCCAATACAAGCACCCAGGCCATCACAAAACAGATCGCTGATTAACCTCGCTTTTCCATCGATAATCTGAAGGGCTCCTTCATGGCAGTTGGGAACGCACAGGCCACAGCCGGTACATAAATCCTCATCTATTTTAATGATTTGTCTTTTCATGGTTATGTTAGTTGATGTCTGAAATTGTTCGTGTTGAGTAGTAGTTTTTAAATTCGTCGAAAAGCTTCTGTCTGATGTCGCCGTAAACGCAGGTTTTAAATGGACAAATTCCTTCAGATCCGCGGCAGTGCATAACTTCAATGTTTCCGTCGATGAGTTCCAGGATGTCGTAAACCGAAATGGAGTCAGGAGATTTGGTAAGCACAAACCCGCCCTTTGGCCCACGGGTTGAGGCAACCAACTTAGCCCGGGAAAGGGTTTGAAGCACTTTGGCAACGTGATTCCGCGAGAAATTCATCTCCTGAGCAATTTCAGTTGTGCTCAGGTTTTTCTGGCTTCCGGCAATGAGTGCCACGCTGTGAATGGCTATGTTTGCTGCTTCCGATATGTTGAATAATTTTTCCATTAAGGTATTTAGGTAAAAGAATGCGCAAATATAAAATCATTTTAACCATATAGAAAAATTTTAAGGGCTGAAATTATTTTCTGGTTTTAGTAAGTGGCAATGAATGAGGCTGATGTAGTATTAATTTATTTAGGTTCTAAATTACCGAAATATAATTCAGATAGATTTTCAGAATGGGTTTGAATTCGTTAATCGTGTAATCGTTAATTGTGGAACTTGTGTTTCGAAAAAAGCAATGAGAGATTATGGAGTTAGCTATTACGGATGTGGTTTTATCTTGCTCAACCTAATTTTTAGTTCGATTTATCATTAGATAGTGGCTTCAAGAAAACTCATAAACTCGATTTTCAATATTGATAGTTTTCTTGCAAGGAGCAGATAATCGGCAAATACCATATAACAATTACACGATTAACGGATAGCGTTTACTCTTTCACCTTCGGATTCACCCATAGGAAACTATACCAATGCCAGCTTTTTCCATCTTTCGATGGGGCTGTTAGTGTGTAGAGGGTTCTGCGGTATTTAAGTTTGTGATCAGGTTTTAGGGTAATAACAGTTGATGATTGGCCTGTTTTCTTTTCATGGATATCCATTTTATTTCCTTCCATAAAAAATTGTGCGCCGTTTAAATTTAAAGATTGATCATTTGATATTTCGAGTTTTGCCGATGGAGGGTTGTCAGTGTAAAACGGGCCTTCAGGGGATGTGCTTTCAATAACCAGTGCTTTCATCAGTATTTTGCTTTTAAAACCATTCATTGTGGCAAACACACCACCCATTGGGAATCTTGGTATGGCATAAGCATCGGATGATTCGCAAAAAACACCGGATTTTTGAACCGCTGCCGCATCAAATCCATTTGCCTGCAAAACCTTTTCCATGCTTTTGTTCCATTCACCATAGGGATAGGCATATATATTTGGTACATTGCCCAGGTTCAAATCAAATGCTTTTGATGCAATTTCCAGGTCTTTCTTAAATACAATAGCGATCGAATCCGCCGGGTAATTCACAAAATGATCATGCGTTGTCGAATGGTTTCCAACCTCGATTCCGGCTTTTTGGATTTCCCTTATCTGGTTCCAGGTCATAAAATCATTGCCACCCACAGTTTCAGTCTGGATGAAAATGGTTGCAGGATAACCGTACTTTTTGAGCAGAGGCCAGCCATTTTCGTAGAAGCTAAAATATCCATCGTCGATGGTGAGCACAACTGTTTTGTCCTTGATCGGTTTGCCATTTTGCCATTTTTGTATAGCCTCTCCAAAGGTTAAAACATTGTAGTTGTTTTCTTTAAGAAACATCAGCTGTTCCTCAAAAACATCAAGTTTAATGTTTGTACTGGGAAACCTGTCATCACCAAAACGATGATATGCAAAAACAGGAACATCAAATTCTTTGAGCTGTGAATAGCCAAAGTTTTGGAAAAGCAGAAGGAATGAAAGAAGTGATAATTGTGGTCGCATGAGCAGAAAACGCTCAGGTGGTTGAAATATTAGAGGTAGTCGGTAAGTTTTTGTCCCGACATATATTCTTTAAAATTGAGCGTCATTTTGCCAATGATATCTCCGAGCAGGCATTTGCTGAATGGGCAAATGAGATTATCCATGGGGCATTTGGTGATTTCAATGTGCCCCTCGATGGATTCGTAAATTTCAAGTAGATTGATTTCGTCGGCGGGTTTTTTTAGTTCAAAGCCTCCGTGGGGCCCGCGGTTGGAAATCAGAAAATCATCCTTCACGAGGCGTTGCAGAACCTTAGCAACATGATGTTTTGAAGAGCCGGTACGTTCGGCAATTTTTACAACATTGAGTTTTACATCTGACTTGGCAATAAGCACCATGCTGTGAATGGCAATTGAGCCGGCTTCGGACAGGGAGAAAATCTTCGACATTTTTCGATTGATTGTTAAACCAGATACATTTTGAAAACCAACAAAAATAAGTTTATTACCGGATATTCGGTATTGAATAGCTAATTTAAAACAATTCTATTCATATTGTTAATACGGAATATGTTACATGGTAGTGATAATGGTTTAGATATATTGAAAGGATTGAATTGATTGTTGGACTAATCCCGTATGCAGACAGATGGTGGCGAATTTAAATTTCATCAAGCCCTGGTCTGATAAAATCACGGGCATTCGGAAATGTTTCTTCGGCCATTTCCCTGATTTTTTCGAGTTGATCACGGAAAGTTTTTAACTTTTCCCGGTAATCTGCCATATACCTGATCAGGATGTTAGCTGCATCGATAGACCGGTCTAATCCTAATAATGCCACTTTTGCAGAACCGTTCATATCGAAATCAGCTTCTTCAAAATCTTCAAGTTCGTAGTACCCGGAAAGGGCCCGCTTAATTTTGACAAATATGAACATGTGATACCATTGAATTACCTCCGTAGCGTCCATTACCTCGTCGGCATAGCCTTTGGCCAGATGCATATTGAAATGGTTTTGTAACTCCTTGTTGTATTTTCTAAACCAGTTAAATGAGGACATAGAATAACTATAGGCCAGCTCAGCCATGGGATGCCGGCTGGCTTTTTTCTCTGGCGAAAAATAGTCATCCCTTTCGCTGTCCAACTCACTGATGTCTTCAGGAAATTCTATTTCAAACTCAGGCCCATCATCAGTATTTTCCATCGTGTCCTGCTCAGAGTCATACCAGTCCGAAGGATGTTCTTTTGCCTCATCGTTGCCTTCTTTCTCATTCTTGTTTTTATTGAGCATCTCCATCATTTCTTCTTCCATGGCAAAAACGCGGCATTTATCGGTAAATTCACAGCGTTCGCACCAGCGATCGCAATAGTTGTGGATGCCCGGGATAAAGCCTTCGTCATCTGTTATTTCGCTATCGGAATAATATTCCTTTTCAATTTGTGTGAAATCTTTGTTGATGTTTTTTTCATCACCTGGCAGGTCGGATGCTTTTACATTAAATTCATTTTCAGGAATTTCTTCCGGTAGGTTGTCTTCATTACAAAATTGACAAAAACCCGGAAAAGGGCAGGTTGCTTCATCATAATCACAAAATTCGATATGATACTGCCCTGATGTTATTCTTACGAATCCATCATCCCAGATTTTATAAAAGGCTTCGTAAAGCATATCGAATGGTACTTTTTCAGGATAATCCGGAAAAAAATTATAGGCGTTTAGCAGTTTTTCCAGTTCAATAACGAGCTGTTTTTTTTGGCCTTCATTCAATCTGTCGGGGGCAGGAAGAAGCTTCCTTGAAATGCCAACAATATCCGATAGTCTTTCGAATGGCCCGTTGATGATACGCTCCGACTCCTCCAACTCCATTTCAAGGGCTTCTTCATCATCCGGTTCCGAATTGTCAAATTCCTGTGGCGGAGCATGCTCCGCAGCATTTCGAATGTCTTCAATTAACTGTTCAATGTATCGATTCATCAATGGTATTTTCTTTTTACGCTCTTTTAAAAACTGTTTTAAAAAACGAACATACAATTTTTATTTTAAAAAATAACAATTTCAGCATGCTGTTAAAATGGTTAAAAGATGATAAATGGAGCAGTGTGAAATGGTGCTTTGCCCAAATTAGTTTTATCTTGCATACTTTTAACAAATTAATTAATGCTACAAATTTTAGAGATATGAAAATGGAATCGGTTTCACTTTCGGGAATTTATGCTGAATCAATAAAGAAGAACTGGTCGTTGCCTGCATTTTCGGATTATGGCGGCAAATCTTACACATACAGCCAGGTAGCCGAAAAAATCTTTTTAATGCATCGTTTTTTACGCGAGGCAAAAATTTCAAAAGGAGATCATGTTGCTCTGCTGGGCAGTAATTCATCTGACTGGGGTATCTCCTTCATCAGTATCATGACCTACGGAGCGGTAGTGGTTCCAATTTTACCGGATTTTTCAACAGAAAATATCCATCATATTGTAAATCATTCCAATGCTAAATTGTTGATCATTTCCCAGGCCATTTTTGAGCGTGTTGATCCTGACCATATGAAAAAGCTCCAGGCTATCATTGATGTTGGAGATTTTTCGGTGTTGCATACAGAAAATAAAAAAATTGAAAAGTCGATTTCAAAAGTATTTGCTGTTTCGCAGGAAATTAGCCCAAATGATGTTGTTTTTGAGGATGGTAAACCCGAAAATCTGTGTGTAATTTCCTATACCAGTGGCACATCCGGATTTACTAAGGGTGTGATGCTGCCCCAGCGCAGCCTGCTATCCAATATCCTTTTTGCCCGGGAAAATATGCCGCTCAATGCCGGCGATCATATCGTTTCTTTCCTGCCCCTGGCACATGTTTTTGGGTTGCTGTTTGAATTTTTGTTCCCGTTTACCATGGGCACGCATACCACTTTCCTCACAAAAATTCCTTCGCCGGCCATCGTTACGAAAGCTTTCGGTGAGTTGCGGCCACAATTGATTTTATCGGTGCCGCTGGTAATCGAGAAAATTTACAAGAAAAGGATCATTCCAAAAATTGATAAACCGGTGATGCGGCTTTTACTCAAAACACCAATTATTTCAGGTGTGATTCAGGCCAAGGTAAATAAGGCTCTCACAGAAACATTTGGCGAGCGATTCCATGAGATTGTGATTGGTGGTGCTCCTTTAAGTGAGGATGTTGAGGCCTTTTTCAGGAAGATTAATTTCAGATATACCGTTGGTTATGGTATGACGGAATGCGGGCCGCTGATCAGCTATATTGGATGGGATAAAGCCAAATTCCGGTCGGCGGGAAAGGTGGTTGATCGCATGCTGATTAAAATCGTTCCTGAAAAACCCGGTGAAAAAATCGGTGAGATTATGGTGAAGGGTGATAATCTGATGATGGGCTATTATAAAAATCCGGAAGCGACCAAAGAGGCCATGACCAATGACGGATGGCTCAGAACCGGCGATTTGGGATACCTGGATGTTGACGGCTACCTGTTTATCAAAGGCCGCAGCAAAAACATGATCCTTGGGCCTTCAGGGCAGAATATTTACCCTGAAGAGCTTGAAGCCAAAATCTCCAATCTGCCGTGCGTGCAGGAGTGTGTGGTGAAAATGCACAACAACCAGCTGGTGGCCATGATCTATCCCGATCGTGAAGCCATGGAGTGCGATAAGTTGGACTTTCAGGATATTGAGCGGAAAATGAACGACATGCTGAATGAACTCAACAAAGGCCTGCCACGTTTCGAACAGATTTCGGCGATTGAAATTGTGGACGAAGAATTCGTGAAAACCCCCAAGAAAAATATTAAACGGTATTTATATACGTAGGGCAGAGCGCGGAGCACTGAGAGCAGGAAGCGAAGAGCAAGGAGCGGTGAGGTAAGAGTTGTCTTGACCTGAATTAATTTTTCAGAAAAATCACACAATCGACATTAATTATTGGCGTAACTGATCAACTTTTCGGTGTAATCTACCATAAAAAGTGGGATGTTTATGAAGCCTTCGTTAATATGAATGTTTCTCATCGAAAACCGAATACTCAAATCCGGATTAAAATGGTTTCTGTAAACGGATAAACTTTTGCTCCTCACGTTTTCTTCTGATTTAACTTCTATTGGAATTATTCTGTTTTTATATTGTAGCAGAAAATCTATTTCGGCTTTGTTTCCGCTTCGCCAGTATCTTGGTAAACCTTCAAATTGGCCGGTTAACCCTGTGAGAATAAAATTTTCAGTGAGCGCACCTTTAAATTCTGTAAAAAGCCTGTTGCCCTCACCAAAAGCAGTTGGTTCCAACAACGCAAGTCTTCGTAAAAGCCCAACATCAGGAAGGTACACTTTGAATGCCGAAAGGTCGTCATAAGCAGATTGTGGAATGGATGGTTTTGTAGATGTATAAATTTTATATATCAAACCTGCATTAACGAGCCATGAAAGTGCATCTTCGTATTCTCTGGCCCTGGCACCAGTTTTAATGGTTTGATACAAAAACTTTTTGTTCTCTCTCGAAAGTTGCGAAGGCAACGAATTCCAGATATGTCCAATTTTCTGAATATCTTTAGGTTCTACATGTTTCGAAAAATCCAGACGATAGGCTGTAAGAATATTTTGAAGGATTTCGTTGGTTTCGTCAATGTTATTTTCGCTGATTAATTTCGAAGCAGCTTCGGGCATACCACCTGATATGAAATATTTTTTAAGCTGGTCTTTCAATTCATCAAAAAATAAATCAGGAATAGGCTCTGGATTTTCAATAGATTCCAGGTATTGAAATATTTGAGGGTCAGAGGTTTGTAAAAACTCACTGAATCGTAAAGGGTACATCTGCATAAAATCAACTTTGCCCACCGGAAAAGATGCCCCTCTAACCATTGCTACACCAAGCAATGATCCGGCACATATTATGTGATATTCCGGCGCTTCTTCATGGAAATATTTGAGACTGTTTAGTGCTTCAGTACATTCCTGTATCTCGTCAAAAATAAGAAGCGTCTTACCGGATTCAATGGGGTGTCCGTTTATTAATGAGAGTTTTTCGATGATTTTTTTCGGAATCAACGATTTTTCAAAAAACTGCTTTAATTGCTTTTGCTGTTCAAAATTAAAATATGCAGTATTTTCAAAATCACTATTTCCAAATTCCTTCATTACGGTAGTTTTGCCCACCTGACGCACTCCCTGCAAAACAAGCGGCTTTCTGTTTTTCTTGCTTTTCCATTTACGTAGTGCCCCAAATATGTTGCGCTGCAGTTTCATAAAATCACACAATTGGTGTAGATTATGTGTAAAAAATCACATAATCGGTATTAATTATTGGCAAAAGTATGGATTTAATTTGATTTGTTCACAAATTTTCAGGAGCAACCGATTTCATTATTTGAGATTCCTCGCTTCGCTCGGAATGACAATAAGTTGCGTTATATGGGAGCTGGAGGGCGGCGGCGTAGCCGCCGCCCTCCAGCTCCCCCCAAAGTTCCTGAAAGCCCTGTCATTCCGAGCGGAAGCGAGGAATCTATTTCTAAACCCACGAACTTCTGAATTAGACAGGTTAAATTTTTTATAGCATAGAAAAATGATATTCACTTTCTGAGATGGTGACTTACTCCACCACCACCTCATCCGCAAACAGCCATGCTTTATCCCCGGCGCCGCGGTGCCAGGATGGGCAAACACCAAAATTGAATACATGAACTTTTACGAATCGTGCTTTTTTTATGGGAGATTTGGCCACTAAGTCATGGGTAAAATGACCCATAATTTTCGGAAAAGCATCGCTATTTTACAAATCAAACAACCTTAAACCTTTTATAAACCTGAAGTCTTTCACATTTAGCGTAAAAAATTCAAAATCATTTTCAATTGCAGTGGCAGCAATCAAAGCATCGGGAATTGCAAGCTTATGACTTAGTGAAAATTTCTGCATTAACCCCAACTTGGACAAGCCAAAACCAAAAAAGGTGGGCTTTTAAAGCATGTATCATGTTTTGGCATGTCCAAGTTGTCGGCAAAATTTCTAAATTTTTTATTAAATTCATGTCTTTACTAATTTACATCATTCTCACTGTTTTATAACAATTTAGAAATTTTGCTAAAGAATCTTTCTACTCATATTTTGCCATTTTTTGGCAAAATATGAGTAGAAAGATTCTAAAAGCTGTTACTAATTTTCCGATTCCAATACCCTTAAGTTTTTCAATAATTTCATCATTGCCTTTTTAGAATTCAATGATGATATTTGTGTCACAAAGTATTAGTCCCTTTTCCATGCTTGCTTACGTAGTTCGTGTTGAGAAATATCCCTGTCTTTCCATAACCCCGCTGAGTTGAAAAAATCATGAGATGAATCCTTTTTGGTTTGTCCTTCAATTTCGGGCAGCTCAACAAAATCATAATATTTCAACATTTCGTAAAGAAATAATAATCGTTCCCGGGTTTTTACTTTAATAGTTAAAGTTTCCATGATTTGTAAATTTCATTGTGTAATTACAAAAATAACATTTTAAAGCTTCTGTTTGGTATTTGATTAATGCAAAAAAATCAAATAAAACGGATATCGAAATATCGTAGAATTTCCTTTATTTCATGGTAAAGCGGATCGAGGTGTTTTTGAATAATCATGCAGATATTTTTTCCCATTCTCTGTCATAAATTAAAACTTTGGTTGCATCAATACTTTTTTTTAGGTATGGATTCTTAATTGAAGCTTCGGTCAGCAAGTCTATCTTACGATCAAATATATTTTCAAAGGTGTCCCACAACGAAATAAGTTTTTCTCCTTTTTCGAGCGGATCCGGTTCATCAATTTCTACCAGGAAATCCAGATCACTTTTTTGATAATCAAATTTGCTATTGGTGGATGAACCAAAAGCGTAAAGGTATTTCACATTGTGACTCTTACAAATTTCTTCAAAATGAATTTGGTGTTTCGATATTTCATCGTAAATAATCATGTTTCAAAGGTATTAATTTTCAGAAGTCAATTGGCTGTAATAATCCCATTTGTTTTTGATCTCAATAATTTATTGGGATTTTTGATGCAAGTTTATTGATGCATCACTCCACCACCACCTCATCCGCAAACAGCCAGGCCTTATCTCCGGCGCCGCGGTGCCATGCGGGACAGGTGCCAAGGTTGCGGGCGGTGAGTTTGATATAACGCGCCTGCTGAACCGGGAATGTTGCCACTAACTGGATAATATGTCCAATAAAATTTCACCATGCCTGGTTGTCCGGTATTTTTGATTGCGGCTTTCAGTTTTAGCCTCTGTCATTTCTATCCACCCAATTTCAATTAATGGTCTGATATAGCGAATGAAATTACTGGGGTAGTTTTTTAAATTAATCTTTGCCAATATGCTTTCCCTGGAGGACGGATTAATACACTCCTTTAGGATTATGCTTACCTTAGCTTCTGTTTTATCGTGAATAAGATTACTCACAATTGTATTTATTTTTTTGATTGTATTGTTTTCAATAAATCCAAATCCTAAGTTATCTCTTACATTATCTCTTACATTATCTCTTACATTATCTCTTACATTATCTCTTACATTATCTGTATTAATATACTGTTCGATTAATGCTACAATGTCCTTCAATTCGTTGATTTGTTGATGCTTTACAAAGTTTACGGCTTCAACGTTTTCAGTTTGATTGTTAACCTTTAATTTGAACTCCGGATGTGATTTCAAAATTGCAAGAAAATAGGTTTTGTCGTCATCGGTTACAAATTCCGGTTGGGGAGATCCGTTTTCTTCAAGCACTCTGTATATTAAGGGAAACCCCGAACCCCTCCCCTCAGTCAGATGCAGTTCCTTAAGAAAATCCCCAATGCGGCGATTGCGATATTTTCGTGAAGCCACCCTACGCTGTTTAAGCATTGCTTGATCTACCGGAGGCATTGGCCCGGGAAAGCTGAGAACTTCAATCCTGTCAGGGAAAATCTGTATTTCGATGGGCGCGCCCTGATCATATCCTTTATGAAAAACTGCATTGGCAATTACCTCCTCCAATGCTTCGTAAGGATAATTATAAAAGCGCCGTGCTTCAGCTTTACCGGGGACTTTCACAACTTTTTCCACTATCACTTTCGTACTAATGTAGTCAAGTGTATTTTTTAATTGTTGGTTAAGTGGGCCTTCGAATTCTCTTTCGATGAAATTTTTACCGGAATCATCTTCATGAATTACCACCTCTATGCGTGTATGATTAAAAAATTGGTGAGGCTTATCATTAAAAAAGAGCAATCCCGCATTTACTGGCAATAAATATTCTTCTGCACCACGAACAATAGACATTTGTTTACAGAGCTCATCAAAAGGAATTTTCTGACTTTCATTAAAAAGAATGCTTTTCACTTCCTTGAGATGGGCTTGAATAAGAGACAAATTAAGATCATCAATTTTAGCTTTTTGGTTAACCCTGTCATCAAAAGGAGTTCGGGCTGTAAGCTCCAACAATTGCCTGAGTGTTTCGTTTCGCGCAGCAACTGTTCTTGACCCACGCCTGACATAATATGCACGTTCACTTTTTTCGCCGGGTGAAACAGGGGCTGAATAAGGTCTGGTATCTCCGGCAGGAATCCAAATTATAAAAATATGCTTGTCCTTAAAAACAAGAGGTTGTGAAATTGGGAAATAGTTAGGTTCTATTTGATGACTGAGCTTTAATAAGTTTCCCTGTATGGCATCCAAACTATTTGGCTCTATCCCGACAGGAGGATAAATGGGTCTGCCATCTGCTTCTTCCAAACCTATAATAATGTAACCGCCACTCCAGTTGTTAATATCATTGGCAAATGCACACATGGTATGGAGAACAGCTTTAGGATTCCACCCTTTTTTAAACTCAATTCGATCCCATTCGACAATACGCCCGTTGATAAGTTCGTCTATATTTATTGGAAGTGCCATATCAAGCAATAAAACTACAGTTTTTTTTGAATATCGTTATTGGAAAATATTTAATATTCAGAATAAATCTCAAAAAATTCACTCCACCACCACCTCATCCACAAACAGCCAGGCCTTATCTCCGGTGCCGCGATGCCAGGGCGGGCAGGTGCCCAGGTTGCGGGCGGTGAGTTTGATATAACGCGCCTGCTGCACCGGGAATGTTGCCGTTAGCTTGTAGGTGAAAGCGCCCCCGGTTTTGGGAAGGATTTCGTTTTTTACGGAGGCCGGTTTAGAAAATTCCTTTCCATCTTCTGACAAATCCACCTCCATGCTTTTGGGCAGGAAAATCCAACTTCGCTCACGCTGGAAAAAGGAGCCGGTAACCGAACTGATTTTCTGAACCTTCCCCAGATCGATGGTGATCTTTAGGTCGTCGCCCTGGAAACCCTGCCACAGGCCGTCGCGGTGGTTGGTGCTGCCTTTGAGGCCATCCACTAAAGTTTGGTTGCCGCTGCCGGAATATTTATAACTGGGCTCGTTTTCATAATCCACCTTTGCGCCGAGGGCTTTGTGGAAAACAATGGTCTTTTCCGAGAAGGTCTCGTTCATGATCCCGGTGGTGAAAATCGCTGCCCGGATGGTGGCTGTTTCATCAATTTTAAGCGGGGCTGCATAAAGTGTTGATTTTGCCGTCGGCTCCGACCCATCCAGGGTAAACCGGATGTCCGGTTCGATTTGTTCGGTTTCGAAAGCCACGGTAAAAATATTTGCTTCCTCATCGTAATCCGTCACAAAGTTCACGGCATATGAGCCTTCGGAATAATTCACGCCCATCACATCAAAGCGGTCGAACTGGTGCTCAAGCCGTCCCCTGAAATCCTGCCAGTTTATTTTTTCTTTGGGCGACCAGAGCACCTCGGCAAGTGCGGTCATGCGCGGGGTACTCATGTACTCCGCATGTTCGGGTGTGGGGATGTACTCAGTCCACACATTGCCCTGTCCACCCAGGATGTGTTTGGCTTCTCCGGCGCTGAGTACCGGCGGCGTGGGATCGAAGCTGTACACCTTTTTCAGCGTGGTGAAGCCGCCGATGGCCAGCGGTTCAAATTCGGGGTTGGCCTGGTAGTAGTCGAAATAACAGTGCGACACCGGCGACATCACCACATCGTGACCCTGCCGGGCCGCCTCGATGCCACCATCGAAACCGCGCCACGACATCACCGTGGCTTCCGGCGCCAGGCCGCCCTCCAGGATTTCATCCCACCCGATCAGCTTTTTGCCCTTGCTGTTCAGGTATTTTTCGATGCGCTTGATAAACCAGCTTTGGAGTTCATGTTCGTTGGCCAGCCCTTCGTCCCGGATGCGTTTCTGGCATTTCTGGCAGTTTTCCCAGCGCGTTTTGGTGGCTTCATCCCCGCCAATGTGTACATATTCCGATGGGAACAATTCCATTACCTCATCCAGCACATTTTCCAGGAATTCAAAAGTCTGTTCATTGCCGGCGCAAAAAATATCGATGTTGGGCCAGTAACCGCCGGGCTGCACATAAAATGGTCCGCCGGTGCACGAGAGTTCGGGATATGCAGCCAGCACTTCGCTGGTGTGGCCGGGCATTTCAATTTCGGGTAAAACCATGATCTGGCGGTCGGCAGCATATTGCACGATATCCCTGATTTCTGCTTTGGTGTAAAAACCACCATAAGTGGCTTTTTCACCGGGCTCCGGAGGTGTACGCTCGTTCCAGTGCTGATGCTCGCGGTCAACGCGCCAGGCAGCAACTTCGGTAAGTTTCGGGTATTTGTCAATTTCGATGCGCCAGCCATTATCATCGGTAAGGTGCCAGTGGAACACATTCATTTTGTGCATGGCAATCAAGTCGATGTAGCGTTTGATAAACGCCGTATCAAAAAAGTGCCTTGAAACATCCAGGTGCATGCCCCGCCAGGCATATCGCGGCTTGTCGTAAATATTTACACGCGGGATATTCCATTCCACATTTTCAGCAATTTCATTTCCATAAACTTGCGGGGGCATCAGCTGCAATAAGGTTTGCATCCCTCTAAAAAGGCCTGCGGGCTGGTGCGCCGACAGCTCGATCTTTTTGTTTTTCACTTTCAGGATATAACCTTCGTCGCCCAGCGAATCGGCTTCGTGCAGGATTTCGAAGATGATCCCGTGATCGTTCCTGCGGTCTTTAATGTGTTTAATGGTGAGATGCTGTCCGGTTACCGCATTTACCCGGGCTGCGAACATTTCCGCAATGACAGCTATTTTCTCAATCCCAGGCTGGATCAGGATTTCTGTTGATGAATTCAGCGGAAAATATCCGCCACGTTCTTCCATCAATGCAGGAGCAGGGATAATGTTGGCAGGCAGGAAGGTTTCACGGTTTCGCGAGCAGGATTCAACTATTATACCAAGTGCGATAAGAATCACTGCATATTTTATCAACACTATTGCGGCAGGCCGCATTGCTATTAGGTTCATAACTTTATATTTCATTAATATTAATATTTACTTAATGATAAATTAACAAACACTTAAAACAGCTTTAAAATTCCAGCTATTAAAAAGCACTAATTATGCACGAAATTAATGTTTCATTTTTTTAAAATAACTTACTATGAAAAAGATTTTACGCAATTCACTGCTGGCCTTTGCATTATTGCTTGGGTTTTCAGCTTTTAGCCAAAGCACATTGCTTGAGCTTTCTGTAATTCAAAACGGACCCATGGCCACCGACACCCTTGATGACGGAACTGTTGTAACCTTTGCCACCAGCTCAGACGATGCCGAGCAGGAAAATGATGAAATGGATGCCTTGCATGATGATGACCTGGATGCCGGCTGGGAAGGAGACCCGGAAGACCAAAACATCCTTACCGCAGGGCTGAGGTTTCAAAATGTGTCTATCCCGAAAGGTGCCACCATCGACTCTGCCTATCTCGTAGTTTGTTCTCACGAAGCCAAGACGCCCCAGGATGTAGCTGAAATAACCATTGTGGGTGAAGCCAGCAACAATGCCGCAACTTACGATCTGGATAACCTCATTTCTGATCGTACTGAAACTGCTGCAAAAGTGATCTGGACAGTAGCCGAGGAATGGGGATTATGGACATTTCACCGCACGCCTGATGTATCTTCCATAATTCAGGAAATCATTGACCGTGATGGTTGGGTTTATGGAAATTCAATGGCTGTGATGCTTAAAGGCGAAGACCAGGGACCCAGCGATGTGGAGAATGCCCGCGAGTTTGAAGCCTTCGAAAATATTGCCGACCCCGAAGATGGCGGAGACGGCCAGAACCACCCCGAAAGAAGGCCTGCATTAAAGATTTATTACAGTTTCCCTTCATCGGTTTTCGAGCGT
>CAYNDN010000040.1:0-16891 GCA_964395075.1 uncultured Lentimicrobiaceae bacterium
AAACAAAGCCCGTGCTGATTTCGTAATCGGCTTTGCCATGCTGTTTATCGGGATATTGTTTTTTAAGGAAAACCTGCCCGTAATTGATAAAGACTCGGCACTGTTTCAGCAACTGGATTTTTTTCACAACAGTTTACTGAACAACCTGATGTTTATCGGCCTCGGTATTTTAATTACCCTTATCTTCCAAACGTCAAGTGCCACCACATCCCTCACCATGGTTCTGGCCACCGAGGGCTGGTTTCCTTTTAGTGCGGCACTGGCTATTGTGATTGGCGAAAATATTGGTACAACAGCAACCGCCAATGTGGCTGCAATTATGGCCAACCGATCAGCACGACGAACAGCCCTTGCTCATTTCCTTTTTAACATAATTGGATTTATATGGGTGTTCCCGCTGATTGGCGTGATTACAAACGTGATTGAGTCCGGAATGGAATCGCTTTTTGCAAACCCGGAAAACCGGATACTTGTGGGGATTTCAATTTTCCATACTTCTTTCAACATCCTCAATGTTTTGCTCATTACTCTTTTTATTTCTCCTTTTAAAAATTTGTGCTTATGGTTGCTTCCTAATGGTAATGGCGTAAACGAGGTTTTTACGTTGAAATATATCGACAATACGCTGCTTTCTACATCAGAGCTTTCCATTTTGCAGGTACGAAAAGAAATAGCTTACATGGGAAAACAGGTAACCATGTTGTTTAATATGGTGCCTGATATGCTGCTCGAAAAGATAGAGAAAAAGTTTGCCAAGAAGTTTAAAAGGATGCAAAAAGGGGAAGATATTATTGATGAAATGGAAATTCAAATAGCGGGCTACATCACAAAAATTTCGGAAACTGAGATAAGTGAAATTGGGAAAAAGCGTATTAAGGCCATGCTTAAAATTATTGATTATCTCGAATCCATCGCCGATATGTGCTACCAGATGTCGCTTACACTGATTAAGAAACGCGAAGCCAATGCGTGGTTTACCCAGGAATTGCGAAACAATCTGGCCATGGAATTCGATCTGATAGAGAAATCACTAAACCTGATGGTGGCAAACCTGGAGATGGATTATTCCGATGTTGAACCGGACGAGGCCGAGCAGATTGAAAAAGAGATTAATATTACGCGAAACAACCTGAAAAAGGCATACCTGGAGGAAATCAACCGCGAAAAACTACCTTATAAAACCGGAATTTATTATAACGATTTATTGAGCCTGATAGAAAAAGTCGGGAATTATGCTTACAACGTAAACCTGGCCATGTGTATTGGCGAGCATAATAAGCAAACCAGCAATTCGCATAAACCACGCAAAAAAGATTAACCTATGGATATTTATCTGATAATCGTAATCGTGCTGATCATTCTTGCCATTTCCGACCTGGTGGTTGGGGTGAGCAACGACGCAGTTAACTTCTTGAATTCAGCAATCGGATCCAAGGTGGCACCGATTTTTGTAATCATGGTGATTGCCAGTATTGGAGTTGTGTTCGGGGCAACGTTTTCAAGTGGTTTGATGGAGGTAGCACGTAAAGGGATTTTTCATCCCGACCAGTTCGCCTTTTCCGAAATCATGATCATATTCCTTGCAGTGATGGTTACAGATATTATCCTGCTGGATTCGTTCAATACTTTTGGCCTGCCCACATCCACAACCGTTTCTATTGTTTTTGAATTACTGGGTTCAGCGGTAGCACTGTCCATCATCAAAATCTCTCTCTCATCCACCGAAACGATGCTGGATATCAATAAGTACATAAACTCCGATAAAGCGCTTGCTATTATTACTGGTATCCTGCTATCGGTGTTCATCGCTTTTATTGTTGGGGCCATCATTCAATATCTCTCCAGGCTGCTGTTTAGTTTTAGGTACCAAAAAAGCCTTAAATATTTTGGTTCATTGTGGGGAGGCATTGCCATCACGGCCATCACTTTTTTTATGCTTATAAAAGGAGCAAAAGGGGCATCATTTATTACCGAAGAGGCAGCAACATGGATCAAAGGAAATACCTGGAATATCATCGTTTTTGGGTTGATTGGCTGGACAATTCTGTTGCAAGTCCTTCACTGGCTGTTTAAAATCAGTATTCCAAAAGTGATAGTCTTGGTTGGAACTTTTGCACTGGCGATGGCTTTCGCCGGAAATGACCTGGTGAATTTTATCGGTGTGCCGCTGGCCGGTTTAAAATCTTACCAGGAATTTATAGCCAACCCCGGAGCAGACCCGGATGCCTTTATGATGGGAGCATTGGCACTGCCGGTAAAAACCAATACGGTTTTGCTCTTGATAGCCGGAATTATAATGATCCTCACACTTTGGTTTTCCAGAAAAGCCAGATCAGTGGTGGCCACAACCATCGATTTGAGCAGGCAGGGCAGGGGCGATGAGCGATTCGGAGCGTCAGTGTTATCAAGATCTATGGTCAGAACATCCATCAATATCAATAAAAATATAACATCGGCAGTGCCGGCGTCATTACTCGATAAGATTAATAAAAGGTTTGAAATACCCAAGGAAATGAAAAAGCAGGCAGCCTCAAAGGATGCAGCCTCTTTTGATGTAATCAGGGCCTCAGTAAACCTTGTGGTTGCAAGTATCCTCATCGCCATTGGTACGTCACTAAAACTCCCGCTTTCAACCACCTATGTAACTTTTATGGTAGCCATGGGTACTTCATTGTCTGATAGGGCCTGGGGACGTGAAAGTGCAGTTTACAGGATTCAGGGCGTTTTTTCGGTAATTGGCGGATGGTTCCTTACCGCGCTTATCGCATTCACAGTAGCATTTGTAATCGCCAACATCATTTATTGGGGCGGAGTGATCGCTATTTTTATCATGCTGGCTGCTGCCGGATATTTCATTTATCGCACCTATGTTATACATAAGAATCGTGAAACCGAAAAGACGGAAGATGATAAGGATTTTGAGATCATCGAAGAGATAACAAGTGCATCCTCGGTTTTTGATAAATGTCAGAATCATACCATTAAAGCATTGAACAGAGTTCCTGACTTTTATGAACAACTGATACGGGGATTGGCCGAAGATGACCGACTTGTGCTTAAGGAGTTGAACAAAGAGGTGAAAAAATTCAATAAGAAAACCAAGAAAACTAAAAACCGAATTGATGAAACTGTGAGAAGTCTCCAGGTAGATTTAATTGATACCGGGCATTATTACGTACAAAGCGTTGATTATCTGCGCGAGATTGCCCATTGCCTCAATTATATGGCAGTTCCGTCGTTGGAACACATCGAAAATAACCACAACCCACTGGATGCAAAGCAAATTGAGGATTTGACAAGGTTGAGCGAAGGAATTGGTAAACTTTACCGGAATATCGTTTCACAAATCGATTCTAAAAATTATGAATATCTCGATGATGTAATTGTCGATCAGCGTAAACTACTCGAGATGATCAGTGAAATGCGCGTAAGTCAGGTAAAACGTTTGCGCGATGAAGACCTCCATACTAAGCCGGGGCTGCTGTTTATGGATATACTGGCCGAAACCAAAAACCTGCTGCTCTATTCTATCAATTTATTGAAATCACAAAGAGATTTTTATATTGAGATCACCAAATAATATTATCATAAATAGTGGCGGCCAAACCGGTGTGGACAGGGCAGCACTTGATTTTGCCCTGTCAAACGGACTTTGCTGTAAAGGATGGTGTCCGCAGGGCAGACTGGCCGAGGATGGATTTATTAACACACGATATCCGCTTGCTGAAACCAATTCGGTGGATGTAAATGTGAGAACCGAAATGAACATTATTGATAGTGATGCCACCCTGATTGTTTACACCGATGATATGGACCCGGGCACACTGGCAACCAGGGATTATGCATTTGAGTATCATAAGCCCATGTTTATTTGGAAAATTGGCAGAAACAGGAATGTTGGCCAGTTTAAGCAGTGGCTGTACAATAACCGCGTAAAGGTTTTAAATATTGCCGGCCCCCGGATATCGAATGCCCCGGATATTTACGGCGAAACTCTGGAATTGCTTGAGGTGCTGCTTTCTGATCATATCAGGGTTGCAAACCGGGGGATGTATTGAAAATTACTTTTCAGCAAATTTTTACACCACTGCACATCCTGTCTTTTCCATGTAAGTCCTTCTTTAACTCTATATGAGAGAACCCATAACCGAGAAGCAATTGTTCCATTGCTTCGCCAAACCGTTCGTTGATTTCAAAGAAAATCCTGCCTTGTTCATTGAGATGCTCTTCAGCGAATTCAAGTATTTCTCGATAAAAAATCAATGGATCTTTATCCGAAACATAAAGTGCTGAACCCGGCTCGAAATTTAAAACATTGGGTTGCATTTGCTTTTTGTCTGACCCGGTTACATAAGGCGGGTTGCTTACAATTACATCAAACACGGGGAAGGTAGTTCGTGCAGTTGTGTCGAAAATATCCACTTCTAAAAAGCTGATTTCCTGATGGTAAGCATCAGCATTTTTTCTTGCTATGTCCAAAGCCGGTTTGCTAAAATCTATGGCAGTAACATCCCAGCTGGGTTCAGCCTTTTTCAGGGCAATGGCAATGGCACCGCTGCCGGTTCCGATATCCAGGAGTTTTATTTTGGGAATCGCTTTGGCGCAGTTTAAAACCCATTCAACCAGTTCTTCGGTTTCGGGTCGGGGGATCAAAACATGTTCATTTACAGTAATTTCCAAACCGTAGAAATACGCCTTCCCGGTGATGTGCTGCACGGGAGTATGGTTGATTAACTTTTTTACACCAAAATGAATCCTGAGCATTTCTGATTCACTCAGCCGCTTTTCCGGTTCCGAAATTATCTGCAACCTTGAAATTCCCAGCAACTCATCAAAAAGTATCTCCATTAGCTTTGATGCTTCCTCGCCCGGATAAATTTGTTGAAGACGGCGCTTGTAATGGTTTTGAATATCCTTAATTTTGTTACTTCGTACCTTCAAAATAAAATTTGAATAAGATGGATGATATTTATGCAAAATTAGTTGAATTAAATAAAAGCCGTGTAAAATCAACGCTTTGTGTGTTGATTTCTACATCCGGTTCGGTGCCGAGAAAAGCAGGCGCAAAGATGATTGTTTCGGCAGCAGGTGATTTGTATGGGACCATCGGTGGCGGGAAAGTGGAACAGCAGGTAAAAAAACGAGCCCTGGAAATTATGGGTGGTGTTAAACCTGAAACGCTACGGATAAATCTGGAAAACGATGCTGAAATGCATTGTGGTGGCGCAGTAGAGGTGTATCTTGAGCCCTCAGTGCCTGCAAGCGAATTGTATATTTTTGGTGCCGGGCATGTTGGTGCTGCGCTGGCATCAATGGCAAAAAACTTCAATTTTGATGTCACGATAGTGGATCATCGCAAAGAATTGCTTGCACCAATTGAGGCTGATGGAGTGAAAGTGATACCCGGAGTTTATGAGGAAATCGCTGCAAAAACAGATTCGGGTGAAAATACTTATTTGGTGGTGGCCACCCCAAAACATGAATCGGATATAGGTACCACAGCTATTCTTGTACGCAAAAATTTTAAATACCTTGGGATGATTGGCAGCAAAAAGAAAGTAATTCAGGCAGTTTCCACTTTTAAAAATCAGCATATCAGCGAAGCCCTCATCAATAACATTGATATGCCCATCGGCTTACCCTTCAATGCGCAAACACCTCAGGAAATCGCCATTAGTATCCTCGCTAAACTTATTGATGTGCGAAATAGTTGAGATTTATATATGTATCTATAAAAATCATAAAATCTACTAATTTTATGATCAATGATTGACTTTTCTTTGTTTGATGCGTACATTTGTTTCAATTAACATGCCTGGTCAATATGAAGAAACTTTCCATCATAGTTTTGTTTTGGTTATTTACCTTAAATACCTATGGGCAAATAGTCGGATTTCATCGTATAGCTATTGATAGTTCCCGGGCAAATCTTGAGTTATTCCAAGCATCCGGCCTTGGGTCATTATTGTATTTGTCTGATGGTGAATACTTCGCCGAACTGTCGGATGATGATTTGAAAATACTTGCCGAAAAAGATGTTGCATACACCGTAAAGATCAGGAACGTATCTGAATTTTATGAGCAGCGAAATTTGGGTAAAAGCCCTGCGTTAATAACTTCTGCATTTAAGCAGCGGGAAGATTATGATGTTCCTGAAAATTTTAGTCTGGGTTCGATGGGCGGATTTTGCACTTATGATGAAATAAATGCGAATCTGGATAGCATGCATGTATTTTTTCCCGGATTAATTTCTGCCAGAGAGCCTCTTCCTACATGTTCAGCGCAGGGCAATCCAATTTATTGGGTAAAGATATCCGATAATCCGGAACTGGATGAGGAAGAACCGGAGATATTCTATAATTCATTGATACATGCCCGCGAACCTGTTTCTGTGCAACAGTTGCTTTATTTTATGTATCATATCCTCGAAAACTATGGAAGCGATGATGAGATAACACGCATTATACAAAATACCGAATTGTATTTTATTTTGTGTATTAATCCGGATGGGTACTTATATAATGAGGCACTTTTTCCGGATGGTGGAGGGATGTGGCGAAAAAACAGATCGCCAAATATCAATGGCTCTCATGGTATCGATCCAAACCGAAATTTTGGCTACATGTGGGGATACGATGACATTGGTTCATCGCCTGTGCCTCAAAGCTCAACATATCGTGGCGAATATCCCTGGTCGGCACCGGAAGTGCAGGCCATAAAAGATTTTGCCGAAACACGTGAGTTTAAACTCGTTATGAACTATCATTCTTTTGGGGAGCTGTTGCTCTACTCATGGGGTTATGTGAGTTATTACCTTCCTGATGATTATGATCAAATCAGGGATAAAGCTTCATTGTTAACACAAAACAATTATTTCGATTTTGGTACGGCTCCCCATCACCTGTATCTTGTAAACGGAGATGCAACCGACTGGTTTTATGGCGAAAATGAACAAAAACCCGCTGCCTTTGCCTATACCCCTGAAGTAGGTTGTGCCGATGATGGTTTCTGGCCACCGATGGAAGAAATTATTCCACAATGCAACAGTTGTCTGGAAATGAATATACTTGCTGCACAACTGGCAGGCGGACATGTAGAAATTTTTGATGCAGGCCCGGTTAATAATGATAAGACTGAGGGTTACCTTACTTTTTACCTGAAGCGTAACGGTCTTACTGATTTTCAAATGGAATTATCTGCATTTCCCCTCAACAATGTTTTTGATACCTTGGGTTCTCCGCAAATTATCGAAAATTCATCGGATGGAACAATGATGATAGATTCTGTTTTTTACCGATTGAAAAATGGTATGAAACCCGGCAACGAAATAAAATACGTTCTTAAAATCGAAAACGATGCTTTTTTTCTAACCGATACGATGACTAAATTTTTTGGGCCGGAGCAGGTTTTGTTTTCCGATGTATTTGATGATTTAATACATTGGGAAACTGATACATGGGCCTACAATAACAATTATTTCACCTCACCGCAATTTTCAGCCTCCAATGTTGAAGGGAGTTATTATGCAAATAATGAGCAGTCGTACATGTATTTCAGAGATACGATCATCATAAGTGATGCAGATGTAGTTTGGGTAAACTTTGATGCAAGATGGGACCTTGATGGAGGGCGGGATTATGTGAAATTTGTTTATTCAACCGATTTTGGCCAATCCTGGAATGTAACCGGCGGGAGGTATTCAACCCAATATCAGTCAGGCTCGGAAAATATACTTGTTTACGAAGGCAAAACAGCAGCGTGGATAAGCGAATGGATTCTGTTTGAAGAAATAAGAGATGTGCCTCTGAGGTTTGGGTTCCAATTTACAAGTGATGATAAATATGGCAGATCTGGATTCTATTGTGATGATTTCAGGGTGGTAACCGTTGATATGCAATTATCCGAACAAGCTTTTCCCATTGAGCAGGGTTGGACAGCTATCAGTTCATTCATCATTCCTGAAAATATTGATGTTGAAACTATTCTGGAGGGGCACATCAATGATATTAGTTTCATGTCGGATAACATCCTGTTTTATCAACCTGGAAATAACAATAGCTTGCTAACCGAATGGAACACTGATGATGGATACTTCATTAAAGCTGCCCAGCCTTTTACCCTGATTATGAGTGGTTACCCTGAACAATCAAACAGGGTGGTACTCGTTTCCGGTTGGAACCTGGTATCAGTTTTAAGTAATGTGCCTGTGGATGTATATTCGCTTTCAACAGAGCCTCCGGAAATGGTACAGATTATTAAGGAAGCGTGTGGCTCAGCAGCACACTGGCCTGAAAAAGATATCAACTCGCTCCAGCAACTCCTGCCCGGCAAGTCATATTTCATCAAATCAACTGACGGTGCTGTTCTGATCTTTAATTAGCCGTTGATTAATAGTAGAGCCAATAAAATTTGATTAAGCAAATATCTTGTAATTCTCATCTTACGTTGGGGCTAATGGTTGCTGAAGGGAATCCACTTGCGAATATGAGAGAATATGATATTTTTGCAGGAGTTAAATCTTATTCCACCAATTATGAAATTTGTATTGCTTAGTCTGGGTCTGCTAATCGGAAGTTTTTTGTTTGCACAATCCTACAGTTTACACGGGGAGATTAGAGGCCTTAACAATGAATCCATTAAAATATCAAATTTTTTTGGTAGCGAAGACCGTGTGATCGATTCGCTGACTACAAACGCCTCTGGTGCATTCAATTACCAGTTTCCTGATGGTTTACAAAAAGGGATGTATCGCTTAAGGTTTAAGCAAAACCAGTTTATGGATATTATCTTCAACCATGAGAATATCCGCTTCCACACTGATCTTGCAGCTTTGATCGACAGCCTTGAATTTACCGAATCGCTGGAAAATCAGGTGTATTTTGAGTATCTCAACAGGCGCAACATGATGGAATATAAAATGGAGTTGCTTGGCCCTGTAAAATCTTACTATCCGCAGGACGACCCCTTTTATGAAGTGGTTTACGATCAGTTTAAAACCATCAATAATGATTTTAAAGACTACGTGGATCAATTGATCCTGGAAAATAAACACACTTTTGTTTCGAGAGTCATAAAAGCCGACTTCACACCTTCTCCACCATTGGATATAGATCAGATGCAAGCCATGCAATATATGCGTGTTCATTTTTTTGATAACATCGACTTCTCGGATACTTCGCTGCTTTATACCAATATTATTTCAGGAAAGGTGATGCAATACCTGTCGTTTTACCAGAACAACCGGATGACCAAGGATCAACTCCAGGTTGAGTTTATTAAGGCTGTGGATAAAATCATGGATGTTACCAGGGTTAACCAGGAGGTTTACCAGTATGTTTTGGATTATCTGCTAACAGGTTTCGAAAGTTATGGATTTGAAAAAGTGAATAACTATATCGCCGACAATGCCAGCTTTGATGAAACATGTGAGAACACTGAACGCAAGGCCATGCTGGAGAAAAAAGTGGAAAGCCTCAAGAAATTTGCTGTAGGTAAAAAAGCCCCTGATTTCTCAGCAACCACATTATCAGGCGACAAATTTACATTGTCAGAATCAGGGTCGCAATATACACTGCTGGTATTTTGGGCAACCTGGTGTCCGCATTGTACGCATTTAATCCCGCAGCTCGAAACAATTTATTTTCCCGAAAGCCGCGATAAGCTTGAAATTGTAGCCGTTTCGCTTGATGATACTGAGGATGATCTGCAAGCATTTCTCGCTGAAGGAGATTATGATTGGGTAAATATAGCTGATTTTAAAAAATGGCAGGGAGACATAGTTCAACAATACGACATATATGCCACACCTACCATGTACCTGCTTTTCCAGGATCAGACCATTCTGGCCAAACCAATGACTTTTAATGAATTGAAAACAGAACTTTTCGAAAGAAATATTCTGCATTAATAAGGATGGACTAGTTTTTCGGAATATGAACAGCCTGTTTTTCTGAGGTGAGAAAAATTACGGTTACTGTAAAAATCCTGGTAGGTTGAAATGCTAAAAGTTCTGTGGGGTAATGCCCGAATTACAATACCTTTTTAACATTAACTGCAACGAAGCCTTTTGGGCCTTTTTCAACCTCATAAGTAACTTTGTTGCCCTCACCAATATCATCGATACAATTGTTGATATGAACAAAAATATCTTGTTTGCTGGTTATTTCCTTGATAAAACCAAAGCCTTTTGAATCATTGAAAAAACTTACAATACCTGTTTTTTCAGTTTCTTCTTCACCAACACTGCGATTGGATGAACCGAGTTGAATATCCTCGGCCTTGATCTCTTCTTTCTCAGCCGGATCGGGAGGTGTATCGGTAATGTTACCGTGTTCATCAACAAAAGCAATCATGTCGTCTAAGCTTCCTGACGACCCACTTTCTTTTCGCGCTTGCCGTTTTTCTGCTTTTTCTTTTCTTTTCTTTTCTTTACGTTTTTGTACTTCCTTTTTGTTAAAAGATTGTTGCGATCTACCCATTTTAGACTTTCTGTAGAATTTTAAGTTTTATTGAATCAATAATCTGTTTTTACACTAAACCAAAAGAAACAAAACCCGCGGCTTATTTTTAAAGGCACGGGTTTTATTGTTTGCTCAAGAATTAGTAATTCTCTCTTCTTGGGCGGGCTTCATTTACGGTGATGTTTCTGTCGTGATGTGTACTGCCGTTTAGTTCATCGATAGCAGCTTTTGCTTCCGAATCATCATCCATTTCAACAAAACCGAATCCTTTGCTACGTCCACTGTACTTATCAGTGATAACTTTGGCTGAACTTACTGTCCCATAGGCCCCAAAAAGTGTTTCAAGTTCCTGTTCATCAACCTTAAAGTCAAGGTTTCCTACATAAATATTCATAATTAAAAAATGTTATGTGACTAATAATTTAAAAAAAAGAGCAATTTGGAACTAACAACCCAGAGGGAATTAGTTAAAAATTACGCAGTTCTTCAAATTTTAAATTTTGGCAAAGGTACAGTTTATTTCTGAATTGATAAATAATTTGGTTTTTGTACGATTGCTAAAAGATATTGATATTCTGTAAGATGCAAAAGTGATTTTGCCAAAGGTCTTGAATTTAAAAACCAAGGTATTTACCTGATTAAAAAATTGCCTTTAGCCGGTAGTTCATCCAATAGAAAACTTTGACATTAAAAATTTACTTTCGCACGAAATGTTACTTGAGCTTTTTTACCTCAATAATTCATGAAAATTTTAGGAAGAAAAATCAACGGTGGGAATATGTTTTGCCCTGTCATTTATGGTGGGGTTAAATAATTAACCAATAGATTAATCAAAATCCAGAAAAATTTTAACGTTTAAAACTACATTTTTCTGGATTTTGCTATTATATACATAGAAAAACTTTAATTCCCCGCCATAAATGACGGGGCTATTAATTTTCTGTAATTTAGGAAGTGGGCATTAATTTTTATGAATAGGCCAGGCTAAGTGTAGTGTTAAAAACTCAGCCTTTCTTTCAGTTCTTTCATTCCGGACTTGCTCACATTAACTTCGGTGCCATCTTTCAGGATTAATATGTAGCTGTCTTTGGAGTAAGCTTCCAGTTTGGATATTTCGCGAATGGCCACAATGCTGGAGCGATGTACCCGGATAAATTGCATAGGATCAAGATGGGTTTCGAAATAGGAGAGTGGCTTTTGCTTTAGGTGTTTTTCTTTGGTGGTAAAAATCTCCACGTAATCATCTGCAGCTTCAAACCTCACAATTTCATCAACAGGAATTACGTGCACGTTGCTGCCATCTTTCACCACAATGCGGTGCAGATAATCTTCACGCTGGTCGGCTTCCTCCTGGAATTTTTCCATTTCGCCGGCCTGGGTTTTTCCTGATCTTATCCGCTCAACTGCTTTGTTTACGGCATCCGAGAACCGCTTTTGGCTGTATGGTTTCAGCAAATAATCCAGGGCACTGTGTTCGAAAGCCTTCAGTGCAAACTCATCATGAGCTGTAGAAAATATGATCAGGGGCTTTTCGTCCAGCACTTCCAGCATCTCAAATCCATTGATTTTTGGCATCTGGATATCGAGGAAAACCAAATCCGGTTTTTTCTCATTGATGGATTTCAATCCTGTAAATCCGTTTTCGCACTCTTCCAGCACTTCAATTTCCGGGTGCTTTTCAAGGTAGCGGATGATCACCTTGCGGGCAAGTTCTTCATCGTCAATTATGATGGCTTTGATGGTAGATGTATTCATATTCTTATTCGCTCTTAATGGTTTCTTCAGCAGGAATTTTTATAGTTACGGTAAAATAGAAACTGCTTTTTTCGATCTCCATCAGGTCGGCACGTTTGTAATGCAGTTTCAGCCTTTTCCTGATATTGTCGAGGCCAACTCCCTTGCCTTTTCTGGCCACGCTGCCGGGAGCGTAATTGTTCCCTATTGTGATCTTTAACATGCCCTCAACAGGTTCGCATTTTGTGGTTATGGTAACGGCATCTGTGCTCTCGTTCACGCCGTGTTTGATGGCGTTTTCGTAGATAGGCTGCAGGATGAGGTTGGGGATTTTAATTTTCAGGCAGGCTTCATTGATGTCTTCATCCACAACCAGCCTTGGCCCGAACCTGATTTTCTCGATATCAAGATATTTTTCGATGTTTTCCATCTCATCCTTAAGGCTCACTTGTTCATCCTGGTTTTTTCTCACCGTGTAGCGGAGGAATTCCGACAGTTCCATCAGCATATCGCTGGCTTTTTCAGGATCTGCCATGATGAGTGAGTGGATGGAATTGAGGCTGTTGAATAAAAAGTGTGGGTTGATCTGCGATTTGAGCATGTTTAGCTCAGACTGCTGGATGGTCTGTTTGAGTTCAACTTCCTGCAATTGCTTTTCGTGGAGTTGTTTGTAATAATTGATGAGATAGTAAATCATTACCAGTATTGCATAAATCATGATCAGATAAACAAACCGCCACGGAAGTGATTCATTTAGAAACTGACTGTAGTTGGATTGCTGATTAAACAGGTATGAAAGTGCATAATATCCGCTGAACAGCCAAAGCAATACCACGATTCCACCGGTAACAAGGTGGTCGGCCAGAATGAGATGATATTTCTGTTCGCTGATGCTAAGGTATCTTACGATATACCAGATGCCGATGCCAAATACAGCTATCATCAGTGTGTAAATCCCGGCATCTGTGAGGGATATGAGCCAGCTAAAATCGAAAAAGATATTCAGGATAACAAAATGTACAGTCAGAATAAACCCCATCGAAAGCAGGTAGATTAGGAAATTTTTCTGGTTGGATACGATTGGGTTAAGCATAATTGTAAACGATATCTGGGTATGCTAAATATGTTTCGATATAAAATGTTTTAATTAAAAAGACACCGGACAATATTGTTTGGTCAGGCTATTAAAGTTGGATTGGTTTTAACATTTCATAATAACAACTCAGGCTTTACCAAAAAATGGCAAAGCCTGAGTTGCAATTTACTAATAGCTTTTGATTTCTCCTCCGCCAAAAATGACAATTCCGTGGATATGCAGGGTCCTTTCGGGATCGGTGAGTTCATCTTTTCTCGACATGCGTTTATCCGAAAAACCGCCAAATATCGATGTCACATCCACCTTAATGTTCCAGCCCTGGGGCACAATGAAGGTTGACCCGCCAAACAGGAACAGCACCTCCAGGCTATTTTTACCGGGAGCCATTTCGGCCTGCATAAAGCTGATTTCGGAGCCTCCAAAAATGTTGGTTATTTTTCCGCCCCGGAAATTTTTATTAATGATGTTTTTTTTAGAGCCGCTAAATATCATCACCTCATCAATGTAATCTTCATCGCCATCAAATTCCCCGTCTAATTCATCACCATTATGATTAAAACGGTGCCCGCATTTTCTCACCTTGTTGTGATTCAGGATGATGGCCACTCCAACACCTATTAATACCAGCGGCCAGAACACCTGCCAGAAACCAATGTCCCAGTAAAAGAATTTGTCGAGCATAAAAAAGCCGCCAATTCCGATCAGGATAACGCCGCTAACGCGATGTTGGGTGGATAATACATTGAAAACACCGATCACGATCAATAACATTTGCCATGATATCAATACGCGGCTGAGGTCATAAGGAAGAAGTCCGGTACTCCTTAAAAGAAAAAGCACACCTGCACCTATTACAAGAAATGCGAAGATTAAGGTTCTTGATCTGTTTTCTGCTGACATAGCTTATTGAGTTTTAGATTTAATATTTATTATTTGCAGCAAAAATAAGATTGCCAGGCAAGGCAATGCAACCAAAAATCGGTGAATGTCGGAGTCAGGTCGGTGAATGGAGAAAATGGAAGTGATTAATCTTCTACAAGTTTTTTCGTAACAATCGTGGTGGAGTTTGAAACCGGGGCCAATAGCGGTAGCCCCGAAGAACGTAACAGGCGACGTAAAATATTTGTAGCATATCATTTCCGCATTATCGCTAAAGGGCGGCGCCCCGAAAAATTGACTTTTGCATGTGTTATATTGCAGTGCACCTGGTTCGCCGGCAATGCGGGCTGCACCATTGTAAATTCCCGGCATTTTTACCGCTCGTGGGGAGCGGCTGTTTTGAATTCCCGGGCATGAACGCCCGGGTTATGGAATTTCTTTCTCAATTTCAGGGTTGCAAAAGAAACTTACAACTAATATTCTGCCATAATTTGGCAGAATATTAGTTGTAAGTTTCTACGTTTTTTCGGGGTCATCCCGAAAAAAAGCCGCAAAGCGGGATGTGAAATCCGACAACATGTAAAACGAACAACATGTTGGTTAGTTTTGTCGCCTAAGCGCCTAAAGGGGAAGGGAGTACGCCCTTTAATGGGGGAATTATTATTGGTGATTTCAGGAACTGAATTAACACCAAATAATTAAACCATGGAAACCTTAAATGCCATATAAACCCGCAGAAGTATCCGGAAATACAAATACCAGCCCGTTCCCACTAAAATGGTTGATCAGTTTATTGAAGCCGGCATGTATGCACCCTCAGCAAGGAATTACCGGTCGTGGCAGTTCTTCGTAATTGACGATCGCAAAAAGCTGGATGAAATTTCCGATTTGCATCCTTACGCCAAAATGATGAAACAGGCCACGCTGGCCATTGTGGTTTGTGGCGATCAATCCATTGAACCGGAAATTGGCTACAACGTAATTAATTGTTCAGCATCCACACAAAACATTCTGTTGGCTGCGCATGATCTTGGGTTGGGAAGTGTTTGACTTGGTATTTATCCGCGTGAAACCAGGTTTAATGACCTCGTAAAATATCTAAAACTTCCCGATCATATCATACCAATAAACCTGATCTGTATTGGTTGGCCGGATGAGGAAAAATCCATTCCGGAAAGGGTGGAAATGAAGAAGGTGCATTTTAACGGTTGGAACAAACAAAAAACCCGCCACATTGCTGCGACGGGTTCATGATTGTAATCCTCCTTAAATTCAAGCAATTATTCTTTAACCAGTTTCTTAACTACATTGGTTTTGCCGGATGTAATCTTAAGGTAGTACACACCATTGGGGTGGTTGGATAAATCAGCCTCGCCATTGGTGAATCCTGTTTCATTTACAATTTCATTGCCGTAAGAATCGAAAATCCTGAAATCAGCAATTGTGCTTTCAAACGCAATTTTGAAAACTCCATTGGAAGGATTCGGATATACATCCACTGCAATGGGATCATTTTCAGATATGCCCGTTGGTGAAAGTTTTAATTCCTTTATTTCTGATAATCCATAGGCCTCGTAGTTGCCCTGATTGAGTTTCGGGTTGTAGGTAACATCCACATCAAAAATTTCATCGGTTTCGGGCCTGTACAACCTGATTTGAATGGGTTCGTAATCTACAAATCCATCAATCTCTGAGGTAGAGAGGTCTTCACCAAATACCGCCAGTGCTGTGTTTTTTCCGGTAAACTGTATCAGGCCGGCGCATAAGTTATCCTGTGTAAAAGCACCAAGATAATCACCTTCCTGGAGCTCTGCAAGCGCATTTGCTGATAATCCGATAAGATGAGAGCCCGGCGTTTCCGTTACGTAGTTCCAGGGTGTTACATTCACCATTTCACTTTCAAGCTGCGAAATGGAACTGGTTCCGTCCAGGTCGGGGAAAAGAATGGTTTGGTCAGCATTTGACAGCACAAAATATGCTGCACCGGTATTTACAGTACCCAATGAATTGATGTTCAGTTCGGGCCAGTAAACACGCCATCCGGCTACTTCTTTCACGATCTCAATATCGGCATCAATAAACAGCTCTGCCACAGCCACATTATTTGGAGATAATACCGGAATAAGGTTCCAGCCTTCCTGTAGTTCAAGTACTTTGTCGTTCTGCCTTGTGCTGAGCACATCCTTAATTTCTGATGAAACTGAAGATTTAAAAACATATCCACTTTTGAAATCCCAGTCGCCCAGTGTATTGATGTTTTCATCCGGCCAGTAAAGGCCAGCCTGGTTTTCCATGAGTATGATGTTATCAATCACAGGGGCAAAAAGGTTTTCTACATCGGTATTTACCGGATTGAAAAATGTTGAAACCCCCTGCCAGCCGGCATCGATATATATGTCGTGATATTTTGCGGTTTCAATCACAGCAGAGCCATCACTTTCATTACCGGTATAGTCGAAGGCTGAAACTTTGTAAAAGAAAAAATCCAAGGTCTGAACGGAATCTGTAAATGCCGGCTCAGCCACATAGGCGTAAGGTTCATCAGGAAACACATCCGGGTCTTCACTTCTGTAAATGCCAAAATAATGGAAGTCATTATCCAACAAAGGGTTCCATGTCAGGTAAATAATTGTATCGGTAAGTACGGCATCTAAACCTTCGGGAACTGAAGGTCTGATGTTATCAACAGAATAACCCTGCACCACATCGCTGGCAAAGTTAC
>CAYNDN010000041.1:0-15176 GCA_964395075.1 uncultured Lentimicrobiaceae bacterium
CAAAAATATCACGCTGCATAAAGTAATCAATGTAAAGATCGGGGCTGGGGTTCACCTGTAACACCACAGGAAATAGTATTTGATTTACTACTTCACTGTTGAATGGATCGTAATAGGAAAGTGTACCTCCGAAGGAATAACTTTGCGCTATCTCGGGAGCTGCGCCTCGTTCCGGAATAAAGCGGATAACTGCCTCCCCTGTTTCCAAAGCTTCGAGTATTCCTGTTCCGTCAATCCCGGTAATCTGGTTTAAAGAAAGCGTAGTAATTTGAAAAAGATCGTTGCATAAGTCGCCATCTTCATTCCGTATTTCGAGGTTGAGCTGGATATTTTCCATGGCATCAGTTTCATGGCCATTAAATATGGAAAGTGTACCCTCAAAAGCCTCACGGGTCATGGTGAGCTGTTGAGAAAACTGAACAGAGACAGATGCGCATACTGCTGAACTCTGTACATCAATTAATGAGGCAAATAGTGTTATACTTGATTTGTAGAGTGAATCTATAGATGGAAAGCCTCTTTCAGCAACATACTGCATCACAGAGTCCAAAACCAAACTATGGTGATGAAGCACCAGCGTATCGATGATATTGGGAAATTCGGGAGTGGGAGAATAAATACCACTATCCCTTGCTTGTAGTGTGGTATTCCAGTAGTCGAAATAATCAATGATTTCAGATTCTGTTATATCAGTATCAATAAAGTTATCCAATATTTCATTTTGCGAAGCTGTGTCTATTGATATTTGATTATCCACGAAATCAGCAACTGACTCCATAAACAAATCAAAGAATTCTTTTTCAATTAATTCCTCACTGTCAAATTGCTCTATCGTCCAATTTTTTACAGAAGTATATGCCTTATCCATCATAATCATGTCATAATAAATCTGTTCAGTTTCCGAAAGATTCTCAACCACAATTGTTGAAGATGGATTTGCTATGGTTTGACCAAGCCTACATGCTGACACCAATAACATATCCTTTGTTAAATCATAAAATCCCCCAAAAACGGCTGATAGCCCACAATCAACTAATCCCCCAAGCCCCAGAAAAAATCCATCATAGCTAAATTTAAAACTGCTTATTACACCTACAAGGCAATCAAAACTTTTAAACACACCACCATATACAGGAATGAGCTCCAACAGGGATTGCAGTGGTGATTTCATCCCGAAAGTTGAATTTAGAGCCATATTCAAACAGGGATCACAACCCTGATTATTACTCCTGTAAGGATTATAGCCATATGTGGCTATAATACGATGATACAAAGGTAAGATTGGCCCTGAATGATTAACATTATTTTGCTGATTTTGAGCATTAGAACCAGAACCATTGTTTTGTGAAAAATTAGGAATTTGCTGTAATATTGGGAATGATGTATTGGTTCCGGGAGGACCACCAATTTCGTCGCATTGCCTGTCAAAAAATTCGCTTATAGCTGAAACATATCTCATCTGACCATCAGGGCCACATTGAAATTCAAATTTTGTAGTAATAACAGCTATACAGTTCAAAAAGCTTGATTCTGAATTCTCCTCAGGTGGCCTCACTTCCATCACCACCGGCACCTGTATGCTTTGCTGGGGCAAGATATCCACGATATCCATATTGGCAGTGAACATGTATTCCTCATCATCCGGGAATATCACTTCTATATTTTCCGCAGTAATGAGCCCTACATTGGTTAATGTAAGGATAAAAGGAAAGAACTCCCCTTCTTCAAGGCTTGGTAATTCGCCTGGCATATCCATTAAAACAATTGGCACCGGAACATTGGTTTCATACTCCACTTCAAGGCTAATCTCGTATTGATCTTCTATATAAGTAGGGACAACAGTCCATGAATACGTGATGGCCTGGAAAGCAATAAATACCAATTCCTGGTTCACAATTCCTTTTTCTACATAAATATAATCCTGGTAACTGCTATGCATGGGGGCTTCCACCTTGAGGGTATAATACCCTTCGTTGATATCTTCAACTAAAAAATGGCCATTTACATCTGTGGTTCCCTGTGCGATGATCTGGCCGGTGTAAGGATGCGAAACAACAACGTTGGCTCCTTCAAGATGCGGGGCTGATTGTGTGTTGTAGGTATATTCATCAACAACATCCACGAGCAAATCGCCGGTTTCTTCGGAGATAGGCATAAAAGTAAAGGGCAAGCCCACACTGTTGGAGTTACTTCCGGACAGTGCAATTGTACCTGTAATCGGGTTATTCAATTGCAAATCATCACCTGGAGTAAGTGTGAGTGTAACTACTGCACTTTGCCCCGGCTGCAAGGATGAAATGGTATCCGGGCAGGCAAGCCCCAGCCAATCTAATTCCGGGATATCAATAGTGATCAATCCGGTTTCGTCAAGTCCATTATTAAGTACCTCAAATTCTACATAGTTTATTTGATTTATCACCATGGCTTCGTTCAGGCTAACAGGGTTTAATTTCAGGTTGCCCGTATTTGCAAAACAATAAAACCATGCACTAAAATCATATTGTGTTCCTTCGGATGAAACCAGCCTCAGCTCAACTTCCTCATAATAATTGCCGTTGGAAATTTCGGTAGCGTTTACCGTACAATTGATTGTTCCATAAGCGTTTCCCTGCAATGAAGTTATTGGTGTAAAATTCAGATTACACCCCTGAGGCGAAGAAAGTATTTCTACCTGGACATTGTTGAGTGGAAGGCTGCTCAGGTTTTTAATCCCGATAACTTGTTGTTGTGTTTCGCCTTCATGCAGTTCCCAGATAATAAAATCGGTTGCCGTATGTTTTGCCCCCAGCAGCACAAAACTATCCTGTGCTTCGGACAGGCCAAGGTTTGGAAAACAGGCACCAACAGTATAGTCTCCGGCTTCGCCATTTAGCGGAATAAAGACAACACTAAATTCACCATTCTCATCGCTGCTTACCTTGTAAACCCGCCGCACACCATTAACAATCACATACACATCAACCGGTTTGTTTGCAGCAGGAGTTTTTGATGCCATTTCGGTAATACCGGTAATTGTAATCGGTGATAGCCCGTTAAATACTTCACCTTCAACAAAGGCAGTTGCTGTATAATCGGGGAGTACCGAAAATGATTTGGCTTCTGATTGGTTGTTAACCGTTACCAGTTCGGTTAGTGATTCATCTTTGTTTACTGTTGCGAACAAATAAAAATCTTCTACATTTTCATTAAAATTCAGGGTATGGCTTAAAATCTCAGTTTCGCCAATTTGAAGCATCGAGGTGGTATAGGTTGTTGATAATAAAACATCCCCATTCCCCAACACATTATCAGATGACTTATAAATATTAACCCTGGCACCTGATGGGGCCGGGGCAAAACCAATATTTTTCACTTCAATAGAAACATCCACCGAATCGCCTACAAATATTTCATTTGCGGAAAGCTCAAAATCCGAAATTGTAAAATCAGGTATATTCCGATCGCTAACTACTATCCAACAGCTGCCCGGGCTATAGCCTTCGGCAGAAACCGATACAGAAACTACCTGTTCGCCATCTTCCAGTCCATCGTCGAGCGTACTGAAAAATACCTCCGCTTCATCCATATCTTCGGGAATGATAGCTGTGGCTGGCAGTACAATTTCGTCCGGGCGATCGTGTGATAAGGTAACCTGAACTTCCTGCCCACCGCCAAGTGTATTCCTTTTTATAATCAGTTTGCCGGCATCCTGAACAGCTTCAGCAACTATTGCAGGATCGGCTTCAAGGGAGAGTGCCGGACCATCATCATCAATTATGGTAATCGTAGCAACATCAGTACCACCACTTTCTTCGGGTACTCCACAGCCGCATGATGAAATGTAAATTGCAGCCTCTAATTCTATTTCCCGGTTTCCATCCAGTACTGAGTTATCATATACAGAAATCATAAACTGCTTATCCATCACATTGCCGGGAATGAATACCTGTGTCGGGAAAAACAACTGGCCTGCCACGGATGCTGAAATGAGAACTGTTACCGGGGCTTCGCCTGCTTCCACGCGTGTTAATGTACCCCAGGCAGCAAAAGGACCTCCCGATTCAGAAACGGTATCCGGGTTGATGGTCAATTCAATCTGTGGAATATCATCATCAATAATTAAAATGCCTGCAATACCGGAATTGTATCCGGGAGCAGTGGCACTAATTGTTAAATCGTTATTAAGTTCCGGAATATTATCATCGGAAACCTCAACATTAATTGTTGCCGATGCCTCGTTGGCCTCAATGGTAACTTCATCAGGTAGTTCAAGCTGTGAATCGTCACTTGAAAATAATTGGACAATCAATGGTTCGTCCGTTACAAAATCACGAACAATTTCCAGATCAAACTGCGCGCCTTCACCCGCTTCATCTACACTAAGGTTTACTGCTAATGATGGCACCTCATCATCAATAATTGTAACAATGGTGGAAACAGTCCCGTAGGAATTGGCTTCTGCAGTAATTTCTATTTCTATATTTCCATCAATATCATCATTATTGATAACATTCAGGTTAAAAGCTTTACCTGATTGTCCTGCCGGAATGGTTACAATATCAGGAGCCGAAACTCTGCTTGTATCACTTAACGAAATGTTTACATCGAGATAATCGTAAACAAAACCACTTCTGTAAACAAACATCTGTAATGGATTAGCAGCATCCTCGTTGATGGTTTGCTGTGCTGCAGAAATCGAAATCACTTTTTCCAATGTTAAGCTTTCCGTTGAAAGCGCCAGGTTGTTTTGCTCACCACCCGGAATTTCCAACAAAGCCGGGTAAGGAGTCAGCAATATTTCGATGAATACTTCTCCATCCATCCCGGGATATTCCGGTATTTCAAAACTCGCATTTTGCAAAATTATCCCTCCCGTATTTAAGGTGCCGGTATATTGAACATATCCTAAAATCTTTCGTTGTTGGCCGGCAATGAGCGAAACGCGTTGACTCCAGCCACCAATGGCATCAGCATCGCCAACATTTTCAACATTCCAGCCTGCTGATATTATACCGCCGGGCACAATGCTAAAGTTGACAGACTGAACCCCGGAAACTAAAAGATCAGGATAGGGAGGGAGGATAATTTGCATGGGATTTTCGCTCGCCAACTTATTATTATCCTCGTTGGTCTCCTGTATCTTATTGTTGATATCGGTTTGAACGAAAGCATAATAGGCACCGCCAAAATAGTCGGGCACTTCAAAATCGAGCGTATGCGTGTAATGCTGCCCTGAGGATAATGGCGATAGATTGGAAACCTGTGCCACATTGATCGCTGTTTCGGGATTGAAAACCGGCTGCCCGGAAATAAACACATCATCTTTCCAGGGAATCAGCCCTGTGCCACCGATACCGATATTAGAAACTGTATAAGTAAGCTGAACAGATTCACCCGGAAATACTGAATCGGGAATTACTATTTCGGATATGGTTAAATCAGAGAAAACATTAAACGAGAACAACAGAATATCACTTTCTGTTTCCGAGCACTGGTTTTTTGCAACTACCTGCCAGTAATATAGATAGTTCTTGTTGAGGTAATCATAATAAGTATAATTTATTGCGCCAATATCTGAAACGGTTGGGACTGCGGGTTTTTGCTGATTGGTTCTCCAGATGAACAAGTCGTAAGCAGTAGCATTTGCTACCTGATTCCATGAAAAAGAAACAGGTTCAATTACACCAAAACTGCTGTCGGCAGGCGAAAGCATGGTAAAGGCGCCTACCGATGGCGAATTCACAATGGTTTCGGACAAGGTGTCGTTGCCTGTATTTTCATCATTGGCCAACAGGGTAAAAACCTGCAGGTCGTAAACCCCAATAATGGACAGGTCGAGGTTTTGCGAAAAGGTAAATTCCATAACATTTCCTGTGGGCAATGAACCTTCGAAATTTTCGATCACGGTAGCGCCATTGTTGAGCGAATAGCCAATTTCAAAATCTGATTGGTCCAGAACCCCAAAGTTTTGGATTTTTACTTTGAGTTGCTCTTCTTCGCCCATACCACACCACGATACCGGCGATAAAACATCCACAACCGCAAGGTCGTGATTTGGAGGTGTGCCAAACCCTGAAAGCGGCAGGATGATTTCGCCAATATTTGTAAAAAAGATTATTTCAGCTTCAATCGGGTTATAATTGTTTGGACTGAAAGAAACCTCAAAACCGGTGGATTGATTAAAATCAAGGCTAAAAGGTGCTGATAAATCTACAGAAAAATGATCCGGATCGGAAACTGAAAATGCATTTACATCCAAAGCAGAATTGCCGGCATTGGAAAGATCGATATTTTGGTTTTCTGTAAGATTGATGACCACACCGCCAAAGCTTACTGTTTCGGGCGAAAAAACCGGAACCGGCGGAGCAAGCCCCTCGCCTGTTAATGGAATTACAATTTGTGCCACGTTAGCATTGCCCAGGCCGATGGTAAGGGTTTCGTTATACTGCTGAACCAGTTCCGGTTCAAACACAAGCCGGATGCTTTTTTGGGAAAAGGGGAATATTTTGTTGTAGGTTTTGATTGGATAAAAAGCGTCAGAGCTAAAGAACATTTCGGTAATATCGGCTGCCAGGGCGCCTGAATTTTCCAAAATTAATTCGAGGGTATCGGAGCGGCCAACGAAAGTTTCGGCAAACTGCAGTTGTGCCGGATAAGGAGCTACAATTGCATCTCCTTGTATGGTAATATTCAAATCTATGGTGTCGGATGGGTTATTCACGGCATTGCTGTTTACCGTTACCTGGCGTGAATATTCATTTGCAGGCAAGCCTTCCGTATGTATTTCCATGTTCAGATTTTGCGTTTGGCCGGCATAGAGTGTGCCATTAGGATTTGACACCGAAAGATAATCGTTGTATGGAATGGTTGATGGTTGCCTGACAGGATTTCCATACAGAATACCGTTGTTTCCATAGAGCGATCCATCCAATACAATATTGCCGCTTGTATTGTCAAAAGAAAAATACAGCAGCAACTCCGGTTCAGTTCCAGGTAAAGCCCGGTTCATTGTTGATACGATTTCAGAATGATTTCGGGCAATGTTCCATAGCCTTATTTCATCCATCTTCCCATTAAAATATTCGTACTGATACGATCTTCCGATCCTGAAATTTGCAGTATTGGATTGGATGGAAAAATCTTCATGCTTTACTTCGGTATCCAAAACACCGTTTAGATACATTTTCATCCACTCCCCATCAAAGCTTGCAGCCACATGAAGCCATTGGTTTTTCGCGGCGTAGCTCTGCGAAACCAGTACATTGGTCTTGTTCAGCTCAAACTCAAAACGATGATTTCCGTTAACAAACAACCTGTAATTTCCTTTACCTGTATTTTCTTTTCCAACGATAAATTCATTGGTGTTTTCGTGTAAATACAACCAAGCCTCGAAAGTAAAGCCATCGGTTGGGTTGAGCATATCGTTGTGAACCACATTTATGTAGTCGCCCACACCATCCAAATAAATCATTCCTGAGCGTATGCCTGATACTTCTGAATCAAATATTAAGGTTTCACCCCCGGAATTCAGCACAGTTGAAGTTACAATATCAATATCTCCCGATTGAACCGTAAGGCTATGTTCTAAGGGCGAAATATTCATCTCAGGCGGTTCAATACCCGAAGCAGAAACAACCACCTGAAACTGGGGGTTGTTGGGATCGTTGGATAGAATGTTGATAATTCCTGTGTATTGAAAGGTTGATTGGGGAATAAAAGATATTTGCAAAGATTGCGCGTTTCCGGGAGCAATATTGAAAGCCGGATTGTTTGCAACGAATACCTGCTGTTGATTTTGGATGATTACATTATTTATTTGCAATGTATCGCAACCATTATTAGCAACAAGCAATTCGCCAATCAGGGTGTCGCCAACATAAGCAATACCTAAATCAATAAAATCGTTGGCAAGGATTTCGGGTTCGCCAAAAACGTTAAGGTGATAGAAAACCTCTGTAAGTGGCGATACAGGATCGTTTGAACTGAAAGATAAAACAGCGCTGTGAACCCCGGCAAACAAATCAAGTGTTGAAATATTTACGCTAAGCCAAAGGCTGTCGCCACCTGGCACACTATCGGAGGCAGGGAGGGTGGAGAGCCAGGGCAGGCTGCCGGATGTTTCGAAAAAGAGTTTTTCCTCGCCATTGTTTTTTATCAGCAGCGAATCGGTGTAATTGCCATTGCATGCAAGGTTATAATTGTAAAATGTTTGTTCAATTATAATTTCAGGAGGTGTAATCCCGGTACCCTTTAATTTCACCAGCAGGGTGTCTGCATTTTCGGCATTGGAAACAATGAAGAGAGAATCGTTAAAAATGCCGGAAACGGGAGGTGTAAATGAAATAACAAGGTTATGCGTTTCGGCGGGCGCAAGCGTGAGCGGTAAGCCTACCGCCGGTTCATCAAAAGTAAAGCCGGTGAGTTCTGAATTGCTAATCAGCATTTCGGAAATTACCAGGTCTTTACTTCCGATATTACGAATTTCCAGGCTTGAAAAAGAAGTATCATAAACAGCTACATTTCCAAAATCAACTATGGAATCTGCCGCTGAGATTTGCGGATTTCCGGTAACATTCAATGCAATAGGGATTTCAATAACAGGATTGTTAATCGTGTTGTTTTTCACTAAAATTGCAGCTTCGTACAGGCCATCGTTTAAGCCTTCGGAATTGAATTCAAAAGGAATAGTTATTGAATTATCTTTATCAACTGTGAAATTTTCACATTCGGTTGTCAGCCATTTGTATAATCCATTTTCCGGGCCAATAAACACATTATCAAAAAGTACACCTCCGGATGTTACTGAATGGTCTGAAGTAAATAATAACCTTATTTTTATATTGTCCCCAGTTTGTACAAATGACGAAAGATTAAAAAAATGATAACCCCAAGCGGAATTACAATTCCAATTTGCCAGGTTGATCCATGCAGAACCATTAACTGATAATTGAGTATATATATGATCACAACAACACTCCATAGATCTTTTATGCCAGTAAGATAATATTATATCATCAGGATTATAAACCACAATGGAATTCTTTGTTGTAATCGAATAATACCAATTGTTGCCGTAATTTCCCGAAGGACTTTCAGTCAATGCATAATTACCTTCATAAGCATCATAAGATAGCCCCCAATTACCGCTAGGTATCCATTGTGCGAGTCCATTTTCAAAATCATCAAAGAACAAATGATGTATTACTTCTATACTTCCACTTAGCGCCTCATTTCCGCTATTTGAGATATTTAAAAGAACTGAAATCGAATCCGGTTCCTCGAGCGCCACAAACAGTTCTGCCGGTGCAACAGAAACTTCGGGCAAAGCAAATTCCAGGTTAGCAACCGTAAAATTACCATGGCCAAAATTGCCGTTTCCAACAAGGTAGTCAGGCGTTGCGGTAAGTTCCACAGGAAAACCGTTGATCTCCGTCCATAGCTTAAAGGTCATCGGATTTCCGGGCGTAAAGCCGGGCAGGCCGCTGGTCGGATCTGCCTGCCAGGCTGTGATGTTTTGATTTTGCGTGACAATCCAATCCGAAACAACGTCTGCATTTCCAACTAAAGTTCCGTGGTTAGCAAATTGTGAATTATCGTTGGCATTGTTAGATTCAAAATTCCAATATCCAACCAGCCCATTTTCATTACCAGCCAGTGTTTCATTCAAAGTGGCGGCAATCTGAGATTGTGTACGGGCGTAATTCCACAACCTGATCTCGTTAAGTTTTCCATTAAAATAATTGGGGTCTGACGAGTGCCAGCTTCCAATTCTAACAACCTGATTGTTTTGCCTGATATTTCCCGTTGCCGCAAGGCTTGCAACCTGGAAACCGTCAACGTACAGTTTTAACTGGCTTCCGTTGTAAGTGGCAGCAAGATGATGCCATTGGTTAACCGGAATAACATTGGGACTATTCACCGGAAAACTTGTTCCCATGGTATTCACAAAGTTAAAATGCAGTGTTCCGTTATCAGCTATATGAAAATTATAGCTCCAGTCGCCCGTATTGCTCCAACCAATTTTTCCTACTATGCAACGATAATCGCCTGCAAAGGAATTTCCTTTTACCCAGGCTTCAACTGTCATCTGGTCGCCGTTCAAATCAAGACTTGGGTCATCAGGAATTTCCACATAATCGGCATTACCATCCAGATTTAACACCAAATCATGGGTTAGCGGCGAATTGAGTCCAACACACAATTCACCATCAAATACTCCCAGCTCATCGCCGGGTTCAATAAAATCGTCAAGGTTGGTTTCTTCGACAATGATATAATAAGGCAGGCCGGTTTCGGCTACTACATTAAAATGGTTTTCGATGCCCACGCCAATTAGGGTAATTTGCTTTTGGCCGGCGTTTGACACGATCGTTAGCAAGCCGCTTGAAATCCCTTTGGAAACAGGCGTGCAGGTTACCATTACCTCCATCAGGTCGTTGGTGTTTTCCAGGGTGAAGGTTTCGGGGCTAACAGTATAGTCAGGGTTATCCGAGCTAATGCTGTTAACGGTTAGCCCGGTTGTGCCGGTATTGATCACAAAAAAGGAAAAGGTTGAGGTGGAATCCAATTCCACATTTCCAAAGTTAATCATGTCAACAGATGTTGAGATATTTGCCGCACCCGATGGTAGCGCAAAACCTTCGAGTGCCACAATAAGCTCCTCTTCGTCGGGGTCGTTGCTTTGGATGGTGAGTTCATCCGTAAAGCCGCCGGTTTGGTTGGGTGTAAACGTAATCTGGCAGCTCAACGAATCGCCTGCTTCAATGGTAGCTTGCGAAACAGAGGATGAAAATACGTCCGAATCTTCGCTAACAGAAATATGCAAAGGCGCATTCCCGGTATTCATAATTAAAAATTCTTTGCTTGCAGATTCGCCGAGGGTAATTTGCCCTACATAGAGATTATCAGTTGAAACATCAATATCCGGTTGCAGGCCCGAGCTTGCCTCAAGCGTTAAAACAGAAATCTGACCATCTCCAAAATTTCCGTTTCCAATGCTAAAGTCTGCCGTGGCATCCACTTCAACCCAATTATCATAAATCTCGGTAAATACTTTAAAACTCATCGGATTGCCTGCCGTAAAACCAGGATATCCAAGCACATCGTCTTTTTCCCAGGCGGTTATAATTAAACTACAGAAAAGATCCTCAGGCTGCTCGCCATTGATATTGGCATTACCATTCAAATACGAAAGAGTAGCGCCAGGCGCCAGGTTTTGAAAATTATTATTATCAAAATTCCATAGCCCAACTAAACCCGATTCGTTTCCTGCTAACACACGATGAATGTCCTGATTGATTTCTGACAGGGAACGCGCATAATTCCACACCCTCACTTCATCAATATTACCGTTAAAATAATAGCTCGTAGTGCCTGTGCCTCCATAAGCGCCAATAATTTGTCCAACCTGACCTGTACGAAGTTGTTTACTATATGCCTGAGTTGCTTTTAATTCACCATTCACATATATTTTTTTATTTGTGCCATCATAAGTTGCTGTGATGAAGTGCCATTCATTATTGATTATTCCAATATTGGCAATATTATTATAGAAATCGTCATATCCGGTTTGACCGTTAGCAAAAGTTCTAAAGTTTAATTTATTACCTTCGAAAAACAGTGAATACTGCGAGTTAACAGGACCTTTCTCAAAAATAAATCCATTTTGATTAAAATTTGTGGAATAAACCCAAGCAGATATTGAAAACTCTTGCAAATCAAAAGTTGCGGAGTTTTCATTTCTAAGAAAATCACCATTGCCGTCAAGCTTTAAGCTGTTTCCTATATTGCCAATTATACCAACGCCCACACATAATTCGCCATCAAAAACTGCCATTTCATCACCAACTTGAGGCTTGAATCCATCCACATCTACATCTTCAACAATAATGGGATATGGCAGTCCGGTGGGACTGACACCTGCAAAATGCCCATGCGATGCTACGCCGCTCACGGGTACGCTTAGGTTGCCGCTATTGGTTTGGATGGTCAGATTGCCCTGGTAAGCCCCGGGCTCATCGGGTGCAAACTGTACTTCAACATTCCGGTTTTGGCCTTGTGCCAGCGTAAACGACCCTGAACCAACAATACCAAAAGCTCCGTTGGAGGAGCTAATGCCCGTAACCTGCAAGGCGCCATTACCATAGTTTAAAATATTCAGTGTAAGTGTTTTTGAGGTATTTACAGGAATGCCTTCAAAATTGAGATACGTCGGGCTAAGCGTAACCTGTGGCGTTGGCAGTGGCAGCCCAAGTCCGTGCATGGGTATTTCCAAAACGGGCGTTTCAGGGTCGTCGGAAGTTACAAGCATTACATCACTGTATGCTGCAACTTCGGTTGGAACAAAGTTTATCCACAATGTATCATGTTCGAAGGGTGCAATAAACGTATTCGATTTCGACAGGCTAAAGTGGTTATCATTGTTTTGAAAAGATTGTATGTGCAAAATAGCGCTTCCCTCGTTAAAAAACACCAAAGGAAAGGAGGAACTCTGGTTTACCGCCACAGCATTAAAATTAACTACATCGTGCGATATGGCCATTGCGGGCGCCAGATCCGTTGTGGCCGAAAGCCCGGCCACACTGTATGGCCCATCGCCAAAGTTGCCGTTGCCCACTGAAAACTCCGGGCTTGCTTCAAAGTTTTTTACTTCGGAATACCAGTAGGTATGATACTTAAACTGCATGGTATTGCCCGGAACAAATCCTTCGAGGTTGAGCACGGTATCCTGCTGCCAGGCTACCAAAGCCAGGTTTGGTGTTCCATCGTAAGTGGCTGTACCCACGCATAATTCGCCATCAAAAACCCCAATTTGAGTACCCAATGGCACCGTGCTGCCGTTTAAAAGTACTTCGCTAAGAATTATGTTGTAGGGTAGGCCTGTGGGCGAGACGGGCTGAAATATTTCATTGCCCGGCGAATATTGAAATACCGGAGGAATATTGGTTGTGTAACTTGTGTTTCCGGCAGTGTTCCCGTTTACATTATTTTGGGTTTTATCATACACCACACTACCCGCTCCCTCATTAAAATCCCAGTATGCTGCCAGCCCCGGCTCGCTGCCGGTAAGTTCAACATTTTTGTATAGTGCAATTTCCGAATGAACTCTGGCAACATTCCAGATTCTAACATCATCTATTATTCCTTTGAAATCACTTACATATCCTCTTCCTATGTAAAAACTATTTCCACCTTTTGTTGCATAAGAATAACTGGCATCAACAGAGTTCACCAAATTACCATTAATGTACCAATGCAACTGCATATTATCCAGGTCACGAACCACTGCAACATGCGTCCATTCATTTATATTAATCGGGAATTCATTATTAAAGCCCTGATATGGATGTCCATTCCCGCCATTTGTTCCATAGTAGTATGAAAGGTTGCCACTTGTTTCAAATGTAATAGTCCCTTCGCCTCCATAAGCTTTTGCCATGGGATTGCGCCTGGCATCGGTTGCAAATGGGTACAACCACATCTCAATGGTCTGGTTGCCTGAAATCCGTAATTCCTCAGGATTGCCAAAATTTATGTAATCGCCGCTACCATCAAAGCTGAGCGCATAGTTTTGGGCGTTTATCGTTTGGGTTGTAGCCGGAAGCAGCCAAAACAGGAATAGTGTTATTGCGCTTTGGATACATAAAATATATCTGGTCTTTTTCATGATGTTATCTATTTGGAAATTTTAAAAATGTAAGTGCCCGGAGCTTAAAAGCAAGCCCCGGACAATTCTTTACCTATGTAACTTATTTCAAAATAATTACCTTCCCGGTAATTATCTCTGTTGTGGTTTCGGCCACAATGTAGTATATACCGGGGGTCAGGTTCTTACCGGTTACATCTGTTCCATTCCAGCGGAATTGTTGCCTGCCTGAAGCAAGGTTTCCATTGGCAATTGTTTTTACCAATCTTCCCGAAGCGTCGAAAATATTGATGCTTACCCGGTCTTCTTTCGGAAGTTCAATTACAATGTCGGTAGCATTTTTAAAAGGATTTGGTGCTACGCTAAAAAATACCGGTTCCTCATTAATCGGGATGGTTTCGAGAACAATATGGCCATAGTAGCCTATTCCAAACTTTGGTTTTGTGCCATTAAGATTCAGTATCCGGTACTGAAATGTTTTTTGTAGCGACGATTTATAAACTTTTGCAGAAATGAGGTTTTCGGTAACAAACCCCGGCAGTCCCTGGCTGTCGTCCTGTTTCCAGCAGGTAAGAACCACCCGGCTGCCACCCTGAAAAACAGCATTGCCAACGCACAGCTCGCCATCGAACAACCCGATTTCATCGCCCGGCTCAAGGCTGTAAATGGATTCATTGTGCGATTTTAAATCAATAATGACTGCATAAGGCAAGCCGCTTGCCTGGGATGAGAATACCGTTGTCTCTGGACTGTCATCCCGCATTTTTACCGCAACAGGAACTCCCTGCGATTGTGAGCGTTTACTTCCCTCAGGATAGCTAAAATATACCAGGGTATCCACAGCCAAAGCAATTTTATAACCTTTTGATGGCTGCATTTGTCCAATGGTGTTTACGCCTTGCGACGGAATCCATGCATCGCCGGAGGCCGCCTGCACAATGCTTATTTCTTCCTCGAGGCCGGAGAACACTTCCGTAACAGCCACAGGGTTTTGAGCAATCATGGCTATGTAATTCCACTTGGAAGGCTCAACGGCAATGGGCCAGTCTTCTTCATTCACAAAAGTCCCCTCATAGTTAATGGTCTGGCTGTTGTTGCTCAGCACATAAAACCCATCGAGGAAATTCACATCGCCAATGGTGTTGATATTATATCCGGGAATCAATACCCCGCCGTTATCATTATAAACAATTTGTAATTCTTCCATGCCGCCAAAAACATCCATTGCATCCGGGTAGTGGGGCAGGAGGTTGAATGAAACAAGATTGTACTGCCCGCCGGTTATGCTTACGCTTTGTGTATTGTAGATGGACGCATCTAACGACAGCGCGGAGAATGCTCCGTAGCCAAAGGTATCGTTACCAATAAACCAGGTTTCTTCGGCTTCGTTGGTTTCCAAATCTATTGAAGTATCATACAGCCTGAAAGTCATATTATTGCCGGGGGTGAAACCGACAAAACCCTGTCCCGGGTTTTCCTGCCAGGCCGTGAAAATAAAATTGAAAGTACCATCAAAAATTCCGGCGCCAACACAAAGGTCTCCATCAAATAA
>CAYNDN010000041.1:15186-16449 GCA_964395075.1 uncultured Lentimicrobiaceae bacterium
CCACCTCAATGGTTTGCCCGTCAATTTTGGCATCTTTAATCACGATTGTGTAAGGCAGCCCTGTTTCGGCAACCGGGACAAAATGAACCGGAGATGCCGGCACAGCCCCGCCATATTGAAGGGCTACTTCCAAATCAATTTCGGACAGGTTTAAATCATCAGAGAACACCTTTGCGGTAAAAAACTGCGAGGTCATATCCGTGCGATTGTAGAAAGTAATCGGAATATCTTCGGTAGCTCCGGGGGCAATAGTATAATTCCCCTGCGGCACGGCAAACAAAGTGTAAGCCTGGCGCTGGCCCGTTTCCAGATACGTATTTCCATAAACTGACGCTTTAAGCCCGTAAGCCGAATGGTCATCCAAATCTTCCTGCAATGGCCAGTAGCCGATCAGACCGGCCTCATTGCCTTGCAGCGACTGATACATAAATTCCCTGATTTCCTCCGCTGTACGTACCTTGTTCCACACTCTGGCTTCCGACATTTTTCCATTCAGGTAATAACTATTTTCACCGGCTCTTCGGCCAAGTTCAAAATTGTAGTGATGTGCCTGCGGAATGGGTTCATCAACAGCATCATTGGTTTCCCAGGCCAGCTCGCCATTTACATATAGTTTCAGGGTATTGCCTTCCCAGGTCATGGCCAAATGATACCATGTATTGGCAGTAATGTATTGATCTGTATCCCAGCTCTGATGACCGGCATTGGAAACATTGCCGTATCCTTTGTAAAAATGTACCCTTTCGGACGAGTTAACGGCAAATTGGTAATTCCGGTAGTTTTTTCCCATAAACTCAAAATGCCCGGCATTGCGCCTTAATAGCCAACATTCCATGGTGAGGGCATCCATACCGGCCAGATGATTGGCATGGTTGTATCTTAAATAATCGCCACTGCCATCAAAATTTACATAAGAAGTATTTGTGGCGCTGGCCGGGAAGCTTACATTTAGTGCGCGCGAGCCACTGTTGGTAACAGAAAAGTTATCGTTAATGGAATCGTCGGCAGCAGGGATAATTAGGCTGTAGGAACCCGGTTCATAATCAAAAGTGGCAAGGCCCGGCCGTTCGCTTACCGGCAAAGCATAAACGGATTCATAATCCAGATACTGCCCGCTAACCGTAAAATCGTAAAGCTGGTTGTTTATCAGTCCGCTTACATCAATTGCGGTATCAGCGGTATTGGCAAACAAGTTATAAGTGTCATCATCCGAGACTTTGTAATACACGTTATAGTTTAGAAGCGAGTCATTTTTTACCTGTT
>CAYNDN010000041.1:16459-16690 GCA_964395075.1 uncultured Lentimicrobiaceae bacterium
TTCCCAGGCCAGCGAAACAAAGTGGTCGCCATAGCCGGTAGCCCAGATATTGTGAGGATTGCCTTTGTCAAAGAATACAGCGCCAATATCCGATATTGAGCCATCGGCATCCTTAATTATTTCTGTGCCGCCGTCAATACATTTTGAAGTGATTTGCAGAGAAAGGTCCAGTGAATCGGCAAAACTGAATTGCGGGTCTTCGTTGATGTTTCGATACACATCGCAGGCAGC
>CAYNDN010000042.1:0-12404 GCA_964395075.1 uncultured Lentimicrobiaceae bacterium
GGTGGGGTTTTCCCGGGGGATTTACTGGAATATGTGGTTAGCGTAACCAATACCGGAAACATTACCCTGAATAACGTTTTTGTGACTGACCCAATGCTTACACCGGCTCAGGCATATTGTGCCACCGTTGCTCCGGGAGCTGTTTGTACACTTACCGGAACTTACACACTTACGCTGGATGATCTCAATGCAGGTTTTGTTGATAATACGGCTACCGGAAATTCTGATCAGGTAGGTCCTGTAGAAGATCAACTCACCACACTGCTTGACCCTGAACCGGAGATCACGACCATAAAAACAATGATCACGGATATTTCCGGAGGGGTTCAGGCCGGTGATGTGCTGACCTACCAGGTTGAGGTTACCAATACCGGAAATATTACCATTCACAATGTTTCGGTTACCGACCCCATGCTCAATCCGGGTTCTGCAAGTTGTGCTACCCTCGATCCGGGTGAAACCTGTACACTAACAGGTGATTACACGGTTTCACTGGCCGATTTGGATGCAGGCTCCGTTACAAACACCGGTACCGGCGATTCAGATGAAACCGATCCTGAAGAAGACGAAATTATAACTCCTTTACCTAAGGAACCCGAACTCACTATTGTGAAAACCCTGCTCACCGATGTTTCAACCGGCGTTGAGGTAGGCGATGATTTAACTTACCAGATTGATGTAACCAATACCGGAAACATTACTTTGAACAATGTGGTGGTCAGCGATATGATGTTAACCCCGAACTTAACCAGCTGCCCCACGCTGGCACCCGGCCAAACCTGCACTTTAACCGGAACTTATACCGTAAAACAGGCCGATCTTGATGAGGCTGAAATTGTGAATACTGCCCAGGGTGATTCCGACGAAACCGAACCTGTTACCGATCAGTTGATAACCCCGCTGCCTGTTGGCCCGGAAATCCAAACGGTGAAAACCCTGGTCACCGATGTGTCAGGTGGTATCTCAGTTGGCGACCAGTTGATTTACCAGGTTCAGGTAAACAATACTGGAAATGTAACCCTTACAAATGTTACCATCAGCGACCCAATGCTGACGCCTGATCTCACCAGTTGCGCAAGTGTACCTCCCGGAGGGGTTTGTACATTAATCGGGACTTATGTTGTTACTCAGGACGATAAAGATGCCGGCGTGATCATCAACACCGCTACCGGTGATTCGGATGAAACAGACCCGGATTCTGACCAGATCGAAACGGACGTGGATCAAAACCCCGAAACAACAACAGTGAAAACCCTGCTTACAGATGTAACAGGAGGTGTTTCAGTAGGTGATATTTTAACCTATCAGGTTGAAGTAGAAAACTCTGGTGATATTACCCTGCACAACGTAAGTGTTACTGATGTTAAGATAGACCCCAACAATGAAATATGCCCGGTGCTGGCACCAGGTGAATCATGTGTGCTTACCGGAACTTATGAAGTAACACAGGCGGATAAGGATGCCGGTTCAATACTCAATACCGGTATTGGTGATTCTGATGAAACTGACCCCGATCCGTTCCCGTTAGATACACCTGTAGATCAGGATCCGCAATTAACAACCGAAAAAACGCTGCTTACTGATATTTCAGGTGGCGTATTTGCCGGCGACGTGCTAACATACCAAATTGTTGTAACCAATATTGGTGATATTACTCTAACTAATGTTACTGTGACTGACCAGATGATTTCGCCGGGCATGACAAGCTGTCCCATACTGGCAGTCGGCGAATCCTGTACGCTAAACGGAAATTATACTTTAACGCAGGCAGATATCCAGGCCGGTTTTATTTCAAATACAGCTACTGGTGACTCACAGGAAACACCTCCTGTAACTGATGAATTATCAACGCCGCTTAATCAGGATTTTGTTATTGATATTCAAAAGCAACTGCTGACGGATGTTTCCGGCGGAACGGCTGTTGGAAATGTCTTGTCGTATCAGGTTGATGTTACCAATACAGGAAACATGATTCTCAACAATGTTGTTGTGGAGGACCCGATGTTAGACCCATCTTCCAAGAATTGCACAACACTTGTTCCTGGTGCATCCTGTACCTTATTTGGTACATATCAGGTTACACAGGCCGATATGGACGCCGGGGAAATTGTGAATACTGCAACGGGTGATTCGGATGAAACGGACGAGGTTGCCGATGAGGTTATTACACCAATCATTAACCAAAATCCTGATTTCACCATCGCGAAAACTTTAATCACTGATATTTCAGGAGGTGTGTTTGCCGGTGATGAATTGACCTATGAAGTTGTTTTTAGTAACACAGGAAACACAACACTAACCAATGTTTTGGTTGAAGATGATAAGATCACACCGGCTTCAACAAGCTGTCCGGCAGTTGCACCCGGCGAAACATGTACACTCAGCGGTGTTTACACCATAACTCAGGGCGATATTGAGGCTGGGTTTATACTCAATACCGGTACAGGAAATTCCGATCAGATTGGGCCTGAATCAGACGAACTGGATACGCCTCTTGAGCAGAACCCGCAAATCACAACCACAAAAACGCTGATTACAGACATTTCTGCAGGTGTGTTTGTGGGCGATGAATTAACCTATACCGTTGAGGTTGAAAATACCGGTAATATAATACTTACAAATGTTACCGTTTCAGATAATAAAATCACACCCAGTTTCACAAGTTGTTCTGTGCTGAATCCCGGCGAGGCTTGTACCTTATCAGGAACTTATGAAGTTACACAGGATGATATTAATGCCGGCGTAATTGAAAATACCGGAACCGGCGACTCCGATCAAACCGATCCGGATTCCGACGATTTGATCACACCTGTTTTCAGTGGTCCTGAGATTGTGGCTGTTGATGATTCGGGTAATCCGGTAAACGGCTATGATGGCGGTGTTTCTTATGCAGATGTCCTTGTTAATGACCTGCTTGGCACCGATCCGGTGGATATTGCAGAGGTTACGCTTGTGGAGATCAGTACCACAAATCCGGGCGTAACCCTCGATGAAGCTACCGGAGAAGTATCCGTTGCACCGGGAACCCCGGCAGGTAATTATGAACTGGTTTACGAAATTTGTGAAATTGCCAATCCGACCAATTGCGACCAGGCTACGGTAACAGTTCCAGTGATTGCTCCCGATATTGTTGCAAACGACGATCTTGGTGGTCCTGTAAATGGATTTGAAGGAGGTCTTGCACTTCCTGATGTCCTTGTTAATGATGAGCTAAACGGAAATCCGGTTAATCCTGCTGAGATCACGCTTGCACAGATTAGCACTGAAGACCCTGGAATAACACTCGATCCGTTAAACGGAGAAGTAAATGTAGCTCCGGGAACGCCGGCCGGAACTTATGATCTTGTTTATAAAATTTGTGAAATCCTCAATCCGGATAATTGTGACCAGGCCACAGTAACAGTTACCGTAACAGCACCTGAAATTATTGCCAATGATGATACCGGTGGGCCTGTCAATGGCTATGAAGGTGGTGTGGCAGTGCCTGATGTGCTGGTTAATGATCTGCTGAACGACGATCCTGTTGATCCTGCCGATGTAGCTTTGACCGAAATAAGCAGTGAAGACCCCGGAGTAACACTAAATCCTGCAACCGGTGAAGTGGATGTAGCTCCAGGAACAGCAGCCGGTACTTATGAACTGGTTTATGAAATTTGCGAAATAATTAACCCGACCAACTGCGATCAGGCAACAGTTACCGTAATTGTTGCAGCACCTGTAATTATCGCAAACAATGATATTGGTAGTGTAATTAACAGTTTCACAGGTGGTGTATCAGTTGCCGATGTTTTGGTAAACGATCTTTTAAATGGTGATCCCATCGATATTGCTGATGTTAATCTTTCTGAAATCAGTACAACACATCCCGGGGTTACGCTCGATCCGCTGACCGGAGAAGTAAATGTTACACCCGGAACACCAGCCGGTAACTATGAATTGGTGTATGAAATTTGTGAGGTCCTCAATCCTGCAAATTGTGATCAGGCCACCGTATTTGTGCCTGTAGAAGCACCCGAGATCATTGCCAATAATGATAACGGGACAGCAGTAAATGGATATATCGGCGGAGTATCTCTTGTTGACGTACTCACTAACGACCTGCTCAATGGTGCGTCAATCGATCCGGCAGATATCACATTAGTGGAAATCAGCAGCGAAAATCCAGGCGTAACACTTAATCCCGTAACAGGTGAAGTAAATGTTGCTCCCGGAACTCCTGAAGGAACTTATGAACTGATATATGAGATTTGCGAAATTGTGAATTCAACCAACTGCGACCAGGCCACAGTTACTGTTCCTGTTGTAGCTCCTGATATTGTCGCAAACAACGATAATGGTACACCGCTCTCAGGAAACTCCGGAGGTGTTTCGGTTCCTGATGTGCTTGTCAACGACTTCCTGAATGGCGTTGTTGTAAATCCGGCTGAGATAACCCTTACACAAATCAGCTCAACTAACCCCGGTGTTTCGCTGGATCCATTAACAGGACAGGTGATTGTTGCTCCCGGAACTCCAGCCGGAAATTATGAGCTCGTGTATGAAATATGCGAAATCCTGAACCCAACCAATTGCGATCAGGCCACTGTATTTGTACCCGTATTATCATCAACTATAGAAGCTAATAACGATTTTGGCGATCCTGTAAATGGATATACCGGTGGAATTTCAGTTACTGATGTGCTCGTAAATGATGAATTAAATGGCCAACCGGTTGACATTGCTCAAATATCCATGACACAAATCAGCTCAACTATCTCATCAGTAAACCTCGATCCTTTAACTGGTGAAGTAATTGTAGATGAAGGAACTCCCGCAGGAAACTACCAGTTGGTATATGAGATTTGTGAGTTGCTGAATCCTGATAACTGTGATATTGCAACCGTTTTTGTTCCGGTTACAGCTCCTGAAATTATTGCAAACGATGACACCGGTAATCCGGTAAATGGATTTGAAGGAGGCCTTTCGTTTGGCGATGTGCTCGTGAATGACCTGCTTAACGGCGATCCGGTTGATATTGCCGATGTTACACTTTCCGAAATCAGCTCAACGCACAGTGGAGTTAGCCTTGATCCTTTAACGGCAGAAGTAAATGTTGCGCCCGGAACCCCGGCAGGCAACTATGAACTGATCTATGAAATTTGTGAAACCCTCAATCCCGGAAACTGTGACCAGGCTCTGGTTACTGTTCCGGTTACCGAACCCGAAATTATTGCAAACGACGATTCCGGCGGCCCGGTAAATGGGTATAGCGGAGGAAATGCGGTTGCAGATGTGCTTGTAAATGATCAGCTCAATGGTGATCCTGTTGATCCTGCCGATATCACATTAACACAGGTGAGTACAGAAAATCCTGGAGTAACCTTGAATCCGACTACCGGCGAAGTAGATGTTGCACCGGGAACTCCGGCAGGCACTTACAATCTGGTGTATGAAATATGCGAAGTTACCAATCCGGCAAATTGCGATCAGGCAACCGTTACAGTTGAAGTTACAGCACCTGAAATTATTGCAAACGATGATGCCGGTGGCCCCATAAACGGATATGAAGGAGGCATTGGTGTTGCCAATGTTTTGGTTAACGATCTGCTAAATGGTAGCACTATCGATCCGGCCGAAATAACACTTGTGCAAATAAGTACTGAAGACCCCGGTATTACACTCGATCCTGCAACCGGCGAAGTGGCTGTAGCTGCAGGAACTCCCGCAGGTTCTTATGTGCTGGTTTATGAAATTTGTGAGGTGCTTAACCCGGCAAATTGCGACCAGGCTGAGGTTACCATCGATGTTATTGCTCCCGAAATCATTGCAAATGATGATGCCGGCAGTGAGCTCAACGGAGTTAATGGAGGTGTTTCATTTAACGATGTACTTGTGAATGACCTTCTGAATGGTGTTCCCGTTGACCCTGATGAAATAACACTCGCTCAAATCAGTTCAACCAATCCGGGCGTTTCATTAGACCCAATTACCGGTGAAGTTATCGTTGCTCCGGGAACTCCTGCCGGCGACTATGAGCTGGTTTATGAGATTTGCGAAATCCTAAACCCAACCAACTGCGACCAAGCAACGGTTACAGTTCCTGTTTTTGTAGAACCTGTGCTTGAATTCTGTTTCAACGGTGAAGAAGCTGTGAATGGAAACATACTCTCCTTCTGTTCAACCCAAAGCATTGCATTAACACTTTGCGAAATTATTGAAGGTCAGGCACCATTTACCATTTGCTGGGAAATTGAAAGCGTTCCCGATTGCGAACTGATCGTGAATCTCGGTGATACCTTGTTTATCGATTTCCTCGATCCGGGCACTTATAATGTACATATCACCTCAATTACCGATAACCTTGGAACAAGTGTATCTGATTTATCTGAGTATGATTATACCATTGAGATTGTAACTGGCCCACATTCCTTTGCCGGCCCGGATGCACTTGTCTGTGAAAACTTCAACCATCCGCTAAGTTCAGCTACAGCAAGCAATTTCAGTAGTTTGCAATGGACTGGTGGAGATGGCAACTTTATTCCATCGGCAACAGTATTGAATCCGCTCTATGTTCCCGGAGCACAGGATAAACTGGACGGTGATGTGGAACTTTGTCTTGCCGCCTTACCTCAAAATCCGTGCACCGTAGAATTTACCGATTGCCTTACGCTTACAATTCAGCCCAATGCAGTAGCAGATGCCGGAGCAGATGTTAGTGTGTGTGCTACCGATGGTTTTGTTGAACTGAATGGGGTGGTCGAAAACGGAAATCCGGTATGGGAAGCTTCACAGTTAACCGGAGGGTTCTTCGAAGATGCCAACCTCGCTTCAACCAAGTATTTCTTCTCAGCACAGGATATTCAGCTTGGAACCATTGAGCTTTGCCTCACTTCAATAGCAAATCCTCCATGCTTTATCCCTTATACCGACTGTTTGAATGTAACCATTATTCAAAGTCCGGAAGCGAATGCAGGAATAGATAAATCAGTATGTGAAGGAGATGATGTGCTGCTGGATGATGCAACCGCTGAAAATGCAGAAAGCCTGATTTGGTCAACGGATGGTGATGGAAGCTTCGGCGATCCAACAGATTTGAACACAACTTATACGCCTGGCCCGGATGACATCCTTACCGGTGGAGCACAGCTTTGCCTCACCGCATTCCCACTTTCCGGATGTACCGATATCAGCATTAATTGCCTTAACCTGGTAATCTTCCAGGCACCTACGGCTGATCTGGGACCGGATCGCGAACTTGTTTGTGATGACTACGATGTTGACAATGGACAATGGCTGCCGGTGAATTTCAATAATGTGATATCAGGCGACTATGAGTCAATCCAGTGGTCAACTGATGGCGATGGCACCTTCGACGATCCAAATGCCGAAAGCCCGAATTATTATCTGGGCCTCAGCGATATCTGGGATGGTGATGTGGAAATATGTATCAATATTGTGGCAGCAGGCGATTGCCAGTTTAATGTTACACAATGTGTTACTGTCCATGACCCTCAACAGCTTATTTATTTCCATAAAAACGGATGGTGGGGCATTTCCTCCTACTTAGAAACCGACCTGCCAACAGTGCCTGAGGTGATGGACCCGCTCGTACTCATACCAGGTTCTCAGCATCTTGTGAATATGGTTGATAAAACCGGTAAATATTTCTGGCCGGAACCTGTTCCACCTCAGTCAACCCTTGGCGACTGGATGCCAATTGGTTACAAACTCAAAATGAAGAATACACCTGCATGTTTGCCAATTTATGGTGATTCGCTGGTTGATCAAACTTTCGATATTACAGGGTCATTTACCTATCTGCCAACGCTTACCAATGTGCCTGTAGAAGTCGAAACATTATTCGAAGGGCATATTGATGATGTGCTGCTGATTTTCCACTGGGCAACCAGCGAGTTGTGGACACCTGCCGCTTCCGACTTCGATTCGATTTATCCTGGATATGCCTATCTGCTGGTGAACAGGATTGGTGCCGGAAACTACACTGTTACGTATCCGCATTTTGTGCCGGATGCACCGCACCTCTACCCGGTTCAGGTTCCAACAAAAGATGCATGGATCAATAATTCACCATGGGAAGATGTGCAAAATACCGCGCTACCTCATATCTTTATGTTTACCGAAAATGCATTGAACAGGCTAAAACCAGGAGAAATTCTTGGTGCCTTCGATAAATCAGGCGAATGTTTTGGCATGGCTGAATATGGCAATACGGATGCAATCTTTAAACTGGTTGCCATGGGTGCCGATTTCAGCACAAAGGATAGTCGTGGATTTGATAATGGTAATGAAATTGAATTCAGGATATTTAATAAAAATACCGGAACCGAAAATGAAGTAGAATTCCTGTTTGATGAGAATTTCCCATCGTTTGATGGAACTTTCAGTGCCAACAGTGTTTCTATGGTTAAGGATATCATGAAAACTTCAACATCAATCGGTGAGGTATCCGGTCAGGATTATGAAATAAACCTCTATCCAAACCCGGCTACCGATATGCTGAATATTGTCTCCAACGAAAGCATCCGTGAGGTAACCATCACCAACAGTGTTGGGCAGGTGGTTTACCAGGAGCAAACAGGAACTGTTTCTACAACAATTAATGTTTCAGGTTTGAATAAAGGCTTGTACTTTGTAACCGTGCAACATGAAAGCGATCGTGTTACCATAAAACGGGTAACCATTCAATAAAAATATAAAGGGCTGCCATAAGGCGGCCTTTTTTTTTGATATCAGATATCAGATGTCAGAAGTCAGATGTATGATCTTTTTTCTTCCAGTTCGGAAACACACTGGTTTCAGGGATTTACAATCAATATATCATAGATCACACATCGGACATCTGATATTTCTGTGATTATTGATTTTGCAAATACCACTACTTTTGCAGCAACAACCAAGAATAAAATGATTGCAAAAGATATCGAAATAATGGCCCCGGTAGGTTCTTACGAATCTTTGATGGGAGCTATCCAGGGTGGAGCAGATTCAGTATATTTCGGGATAGGAAAACTGAATATGCGTTCCCGCTCTTCAAAAAATTTCACCATCGAAGACCTGGAAAGGATCTCCGGCTTATGCCAGGAAAACAATATCCGCTTTTATATCACCCTCAACACCATCGTGTATGACCAGGAACTGGAAGAAATGAAACGCATTGTGGATGCGGCCAAAGCTAATCATATTTCTGCCATTATTGCCTCCGATCTTTCCGTGATCCAATATGCCCGCTCTCAGGGCGTGGAAGTGCATATATCGACCCAGACCAACATCACCAACATCGAGGCGGTGAAGTTCTGGGCCAATTTTGCCGATGTGATGGTGACCGCCCGCGAGCTTTCTCTGGAACAGGTTAAAAAAATCACCCGGCAAATTGAAGAAGAGCAAATCAAAGGCCCCTCAGGAAATCAGGTGCAGATCGAAATATTTGCCCATGGCGCACTTTGTATGGCTGTTTCCGGAAAATGCTACCTGAGCCTCGATAACCTGAATTACTCTGCCAACCGCGGTGCCTGCCTCCAAACGTGCAGGAGAAGTTACACCGTAAAAGATAAAGAGAGCGATCTTGAACTGGAAGTGGATAACGAATACATTATGTCGCCCAAGGATTTAAAAACCCTGGATTTTATCGATAAAATTCTGGATGCCGGTGTGCGGGTACTAAAAATTGAAGGCCGTGGCCGTCAGGGTGATTATGTGAAAACCGTTTCATCGGTTTACCGCGAAGCTGTGGATGCTTATTTCGCAGGAGATTTCACAAAAGAAAATATTGAAAACTGGAACAAAAAACTCGCTACGGTTTACAATCGTGGATTTTGGGATGGCTACTACCAGGGAAAGAAAATTGGCGAATGGACGGAGGAGTACGGATCCATGGCTACAAAGCGAAAAGAATATGTGGGGAAAGTAACCAACTACTTTTCAAAAATCGGGGTAGCCGAAATCAAGATGGAAACCAAGCAACTTTCTGTTGGAGATGAATTCCAGATTAACGGGCCCACCACCGGGGTTTATGAGGATGTGATTAAAGAGATAAGGGTGGACGAAAAAAGCGTTCAGAAAACGATGAAAGGCGATCTTTGCTCCATGCCGACCTCAAGCCTGGTGCGCCGCCAGGATAAAGTATTCCGGGTTTTCAATGCAGAAGGTTGATTTATTAACCTGAATTCGATATTAGAAACAGATATTTTCTATAATATAATCCGTAAGTTGCAATTTTCAAATTTGTGTATTCCTGGGACCTTATAGACTTTTGCCAAAAGCATCACTATGTGAGTGGCATTTTTTATTCGGCCACTAAGGCACAAAATCACGAAAGTATCACAAATTAAAAAACAGGTGATTTACAAAAAGTTGATGATCTGAATGTTTTTTTCGAACGCAGGTTATTAGAAGATTATTTCTATCCCCCAACCTCCCAATGCTCAACCACTTCAGTTCCTCAAAAGTTCAATTTCTGCCCACTGCTATCAAAGCTCAGCGCTCTGCTTACTTCACCTCAAAATCATCCCAGTCCATCGCAAAGGGCAATTTCTTCCTGGTTTCTTCCAGATCGGTTTTTGAAATGGTTGCTGTGATAATTTCTTCTACATAGGGTTTTGCCTTGGCAATTTCATGTCCTAAGGCATCCACAAGCATGGATTCACCGGAATGGTCAATTTTTTTCTCCGCCATTCCCACGCGGTTTACGCCAACCACATAAGCCATGTTTTCGATGGCCCGGGCTATAAGCAATTGTTTCCATGCATAAACCCGGAGCACAGGCCAGTTGGCTACATAAATCAGCAGGTCATATTCATATTCCTCGTCGATCAGCCGGTTTTTACTCCACACAGGAAAACGCAGATCATAACAAACCAGCGGCAGGATTTTCCATCCTTTGAAATTCACAATGGTTTTTTTCCGGCCGGGTGTAAAAACCTGCCATTCTTTCCCCAGCCTGAACAAATGCTTTTTATCATACTGGTGATGTGATCCGTCAGGATTTACCCAGTAAAACCGGTTGAAGTATTTTCCGCCATCGTCGGTTAGCACACTGCCAGCCATTGCCGCATTTTTTTCTTTTGCCTTTTGTTGCATCCATGAAAATGTCCTTCCTCCGGGCTTTTCAGCAATGTCTTCGGGGTTGATGGAAAATCCTGTGTTGAACATCTCAGGCAGGATGATCATATCAGTTTTTTCGATTATCCCATCAATCTTTCCGGTAAAAGATTCAATATTTTTTTCGGTGTCCTCCCAGGCCAAATCAGCCTGAATAAAGGTGATGGTTAAATCTTGCATAATATTTCAGCTGCTTGTTCGAGGGTTTTGTCTTTTTTGGCAAAACAAAAACGCAGGATGTTATTATCCTGGCCGTTTTTATAAAAAGGTGAAAGTGGTATGGAGGCAATATTATGATTGGTGATCAGCTTTTTGGCAAAATCCAGTTCCGGCTCATCGGATATTTTACTGTAGTCGAGGCATTGAAAATATGTGCCGTGAGACGGGATTACTTTAAACCGGGAGTTTTCGATGAGCTTCAAAAATGTATCTCGCTTTTCCTGATAAAAATCCGGAAGTTCGAGGTATGTTTTTGGATATGCCAGATAATCAGCCATAGCCATTTGTGTGGGTGTATTCACGGCAAAAACAACCCACTGGTGCACTTTCCTGAATTCGGCCATCAGGTTTTCGGGAGCTAAGGCGTAACCAACTTTCCAGCCGGTGGCGTGAAATGTTTTACCAAAAGAGCCAACGGCAATACTTCGTGAAGCCAGTTCCGGAAACCGGCAAACACTCTGATGCTGCATTTGATCATAAATCAGATGTTCATATACCTCATCACTCAGCACTACGATGTCTCGGTTTCGGATCAGGCGCTCCAGTTGTTCCATGTCATCTTTGTGCAGCACAGTACCGGTTGGATTGTGAGGTGTATTGATAATGATCATCCGGGTGTTGCTGCTGAGCATGCGCGTGGTTTGTTCCCAGTTGATCCGGAATCCGGGTTGCTCCATTTGGGCATATTTCACGGTTCCGCCGTTTACTTTCACGGCAGGAGCGTATGCGTCGTAGGCCGGCTCAAAAATGATCACTTCATCATTGTCGCGTACAAAAGCTGCGATTGCTGTGTAGAGGGCTTGTGTTGCCCCGGCTGTGATGTTGATCTCACTGGCCGGATCATATTTGGCACCATGTAGCTTTTCCACTTTTTTGGCGATGGTTTTGTTAAGTGCCGGAATACCTGTCATCGGGGCATACTGGTTATGGCCTGCGTTCATGTAGTGGTTTACCCGGTCGATAAGTTCCACGGAAATGTCAAAATCAGGAAAACCCTGCGAAAGGTTGATGGCTTTGTGTTTTGCAGCAAGCCCCGACATGGTAGCGAAAATAGAGGTGGATGTGTTGGGAAGTTTGCTGGTGATGGT
>CAYNDN010000042.1:12414-13863 GCA_964395075.1 uncultured Lentimicrobiaceae bacterium
ATATCGTATTGTTTTTTCAACAAAAATAGAATTAGTTGGATATTGGGGTGAGGTTTTCAGGAATTTTCGGCGGCTTCTCTGGCATAAAGGTCGCATAAGGTATTTTCAAAATGACCCGAATGCCCCTTCACCCATGCTACTTCAATATATTTTTTCTGGATAAGCTGATCGATTTTTTTCCAGGTTTCAACATTTTTAGCCGTATTTCCGTTGGATGTTTTCCAGTTGTTCAATCGCCAGTTGAACATCCATTCGGTGAGGCCTTTTCGCACATACCTGCTATCCGAAATGATCCTGATCTCTTTCACCGCTTTTAATTTTTCCAGTCCGGCGGCTACTGCTTCCAGTTCAGCTTCACAATTTCCGGTGGCTTTGCTGGTTACAGCATAAAGCTGATATTTTTCATCAGGAGATTTAATAATTGCCGCAATGCCACTGTTGCCACTTTGTTCCATGAAACTGGCATCGGTAAAAACCTGGTGTATATTTTCTTTTCCTGAATCTGAGACCATGATTTTATCCTCGCTTCTCCGGCGATCGATTTTAATGATACTGTCCATGTTATAAAAAGCAGAAACATCCTTGCCGTCACTGATCACAAACTTCAGGGTAAACCCTGGATAGAAGCTTTTGTGGTTTTTGGTTTTAAGAATTTTCAGCAATTGAAAATGGTTTCGTAATAGCAATTGATTGATTTCACCATCCGGTGGAATGTCCAACATTTGGTTTCCTGGGTTAAAACTGAAGCTCCCCGGTTTTCCTTCGCACTGCACCCGGTGAAGAAAAGTCCCGTCAGTTTCACCAGTAATTTCCATATGGAGGGTGATCAAATTCATTCTGCCAAAGTTAAGCAATTTCAAAAACCCTAACTTTTGCCTTGTATTACTAAAGACCTATTTTAGAAAATGCCTTGTAATTCTAAAGCACCTCTTTAGAAAATGCCTTGTAATTCTAAAGTGTAAAATGAAAACAACCTTGTTTTTCTAAAATATAGATATTATTTTTGTTGGATTAGTAAACTGATATTTATCATGAAAAGACTTTTTTTAGAAAAATTGATCGGATGGAAAAACGCTAAAAACCGTAAGCCATTAATCGTCAGAGGAGCCCGTCAGGTTGGGAAAACATTTACTATTAAGGAGTTTGGCAACCAACATTATTCAGGACAATGTCATGTAGTTGACCTTGAAAAATATCCGGAATGGACCAGGGTATTTGATAAAGATCTGAATCCATTGCGCATTATAAATGAGCTATCTGTTCTTTTAAACAAAAACATAACACCAGGCAGGGATCTTCTTTTTGTTGATGAAATTCAAAATTCTCCCCGGGCTATAATGGCTCTCAGGTATTTTTATGAAGAATTGCCGGATTTGGATGTAATCGCAGCCGGATCTCTTCTTGAATTCGCATTAAATGATATTAGTTTTCCGGTGGGCAGGGTTCAAA
>CAYNDN010000042.1:13873-16487 GCA_964395075.1 uncultured Lentimicrobiaceae bacterium
CAAATGATGACGATGCAACCGATGAATTTTATTGAGTTTTTAAATGCAACGGGAAAACAAAAGGCTGCTGAAATAATTAGTGCTGAGCCAACTGAATTATCTCAGCCTATTCATGAAATGATACTTGCGCAAATGCGGGATTATATGTTTGTAGGCGGAATGCCTGATTGCGTGAAAGTATGGAAAAATTCAAAAAGTTTGATAGAGGTGTTTTCAGTGCAACAGGATTTGGTAAATACATACCGGCAGGATTTTTCCAAATATGCACCATATGTTGATAAAAAAAGCCTGAATCAAGTTTTGTCAAATGTTTCAAAAAATATTGGGAAACAAACAATTTATAGTCGGTTATCTTCAGATTTTACCGGCCCAACAAATAAACGAGCGTACGAATTGCTGCTGGATGCAAGGGTGATTTCTAAGGTTCTTGCAACCTCAGCATCTACGTTACCAATGGGTGCATCAGCATCAGAAAGAAAGTTTAAATCCCTTCTTGTTGATTTGGGCATGATGAGAGCTCTATCAGATATGCCTGCAAATATGGAATACCAAAAGAACGATGTTATGTCGTTGTACAATGGTGCACTTGCAGAACATTTTGTTGGACAGGAATTCCTTAGCTCAGGTATCGACCAGCTTTATTATTGGAGTAGGGATGCTAAAAGCAGTTCTGCTGAGGTTGACTATCTTATAGTAAACAATGGGGAGATTTGTCCTGTTGAAGTTAAGAGCGGAACATCAGGAAAATTGAGAAGCATGCATCAACTGTTAAAAGGTTATCCGAACGTAAAGCAGGGATATGTGCTGTCTTCCACGCCATATGGCAGAATTCCGGAACAAAAGTTAACATTTTTACCATTGTATTATGCCTGGAATCTTTCATCAGGTAATTAATGTTATTGTTTCTATAAATATACATATCTGCATAAAAGCTATGAATTCAACCAGTAGTAAAAAACGATTTACGGGTTATTTAAGTTACATAAAATTATAATGCAAAACCTGAAAAATGGCACACCACCACGATGAAAATTTTGACAAAAGAGAAACCCCGAAGAAAAAGGTAACCAGGGATGGACTGAAACGGCTGATGAGGTTGTTCCGGTTTATCCGTCCGCAACGGTGGACTTTTGCCGCCGGGTTGTTTTTCCTGGTGCTGTCGAGCCTCACTACTTTGATATTTCCTGCATTGCTTGGTGATTTACTCGATTCAGCTACCACCAAAAGTCTTGATCAGATCAACCGCATTGGCTGGATACTGGTGGCGATATTTATCGTAAATGCAGTATTCTCGTATTTCAGGATTTACCTGTTTGCGGTGGTTACCCAAAAAACCCTGGCCCTGCTCAGGCAAACCACCTACAATCACCTGATCAAGTTGCCTATGGCCTTTTTTTCCGGGCACAGGGTCGGGGAGTTGAACAGCCGCATTTCTTCTGATATTGCTTTGTTACAGGAAACTTTTACCCAAACCATAGCTCAGTTTATCAGGCAGATGATCACCATCATTGGTGGGGTTGCCATCCTCGCCTGGATTTCTCCGCGGTTAACCATTTTTATGTTGGCCATTGTTCCGGTGGTGGCTGTTGTTGCCCGGCTGTTTGGCACTTATATCCGGAAAATGTCGAAGGATGCGCAGACTAAAGTAGCCGAATCCAATACCATAGTAGAAGAAACCCTGCAGGCCATCACAAATGTTAAAGCATTTGCCAACGAAGCATTCGAAACATTACGCTATAAAAAGAAAACCGATGAAGTAATTGATATTTCGCTCAAGGGTGCCAAATGGCGAGGATTGTTCGTTTCATTTATTTTCCTGGCCATGTTTGGTTCCATCGTGGGCGTGATCTGGTATGGAGTATATCTGGTGAACCAGGGATCAGGTATTACCATGGGCGACCTTTTTAAGTTTGTGCTTTACACTGTGTTTATCGCTGGTTCCATAAGCGGACTTGCTGATTTTTATTCACAGATACAAAAAGCCATTGGGGCCACCGAAAACCTGATGGATATTCTGGAGGAGATTCCTGAGCCCATAGGTTTGGAAGGAAATGCCACAAAATCCTGTTGCACCGGCAAGGTTCAGTTCAACAAAGTGAGTTTTGCCTATCCCGGCAGAAAAGATACTACGGTGCTGGCAGATGTTTCGTTTAGTGTGAGCCACGGACAGCAGATTGCGCTGGTGGGGCCGTCGGGTGCGGGCAAGACGACCATTGGATCTTTAATATTCAGGTTTTATGAACCCACCACCGGGCAGATACTTATCGATGATAAACCGGCAACTTCCTATGATCTTACCGACCTGAGAAGCCATATAGCCATTGTGCCACAGGAAGTACTCCTGTTTGGCGGCACAATCCGCGAAAACATCGAATATGGGCGACCCGGTGCAGATGATGCAGCTATTATTGAAGCGGCCAGGCAGGCCAATGCCTGGGAGTTCATAGGTTCATTTCCTGATGGTATGGAAACCATGGTTGGAGATCGTGGCATACAGCTTTCCGGTGGGCAGCGCCAACGTATTGCCATCGCACGGGCCATTTTGAAGGACCCCGATATCCTCATCCTCGACGAAGCCACCAGCTCCCTTGATGCCGAATCAGAAAGGTTGGTG
>CAYNDN010000043.1:0-7097 GCA_964395075.1 uncultured Lentimicrobiaceae bacterium
GTTTGCAAATTGATCCACACGGATCAGGATGTGGCTCACCCTGAGGTCGCTCTGCTTGCGCCTGTAGGCTTCTTCCAGCAATTTGGCGTTCACATCTTCGTCAACAAAATAGGGCTTGGCCAACTGATCGCGGTAACCCTTGAGCTCATTGATAAATGATTTTACGGTATCTAGGCCACGCGCCTCGGCCTCTTTCACTTTCAACTTAAAATTGATAAACAGTTCAAGGTATTCCTCCACGGATTTTTTATCGAGCACTTCACCTTCAACATTGTTTTTCTGGTAAACCGAAAGAAACTCCGCTGTTGTGATCTTATCATCGCCGATTTCCAACAAAACTGTATTGTTGCTGTTCTGGGCATTGATGGAAAGAGCGTTGAAAAAGAAAACCAAAGCTATTGCTGCAATCAGACTTCTGGTTTGGTTTTTTGAAATGGTAAATTTTGCCATATCTATTAGTTTGTTTTAAAATTTCACATTTTACGATTAATCAAAGTGTTATCAGTTACGATAAAATGCTTCAATTATTTTATTGGAACTTGTTTGCAAAGGTTAAAATTTGCTGTAATTGGGTGCTTCACGTGTAATTGTTATATCGTGCGGATGGCTTTCGGCTATACCGGCAGGACTAACTTTAATGAATCGGGCATTCTGTAAATCAGGAATATTGGCCGATCCGGTGTAGCCCATGCCTGCGCGCAGTCCGCCAACCATCTGATGAACAACTTCTGATAAAGACCCTTTGTAAGGGACCCTTCCCACAATACCTTCCGGCACCAGTTTTCTGATATCTTCTTCCATATCCTGGAAGTAGCGGTCTTTGGATCCATGTTGCATGGCCTCAATAGAACCCATGCCACGGTAGGTTTTATATTTCCGGCCTTCGTAAATGATGGTGTCGCCGGGTGATTCATCCACACCGGCAAAAAGGGATCCTGCCATGATGGAATCGGCACCTGCTGCAATGGCTTTGGCAATGTCGCCTGTGTAGCGGATACCTCCATCAGCTATCACTGGAACGCCGCTGCCTTTAATCGCATTTGCAACATGATAAACGGCTGAAAGCTGTGGAATGCCAATCCCGGCGATAATCCGCGTGGTACATATAGACCCAGGGCCTATACCAACTTTCACGGCATTGGCACCGGCTTTCACCAGTGCTTTGGCTGCCTCGGCGGTTCCGATGTTCCCGACCACCAGTTGGATATCCGGGTATTTCCTTCGGATGGCTTCAGCTGTGCGAATTACACCTGCCGAATGTCCGTGGGCTGTATCAACAACAACAGCATCCACCTGGTATTTCACAAGTTCATCCACACGATCCATGGCATCGCCACCAACGCTTACCGCAGCGGCTACCCTTAGCCGGCCGCGCTCATCCTTACAGGCATTAGGCCGTGCCTTGATTTTGATAATATCTTTATAAGTGATCAGGCCAACCAACCTGAATTCCTTGTCCACAACGGGAAGTTTTTCAATTTTATGCTCCTGTAAAATATCGGCGGCTTTTTCAAAATCAGTGAATTCCGTGGTGGTGATCAGGTTTTCCTTTGTCATCACCTCATCCACAGGACGTTCCAGGTTACGCTCAAAACGCAGGTCGCGATTGGTAACAATTCCAACGAGTTTTTTTGATTTGGTAATTACAGGAATCCCGCCAATGCTGTATTCTTTCATCATAGCCAGGGCATCTGCAACCTTGGCGGTTTTATCAAGTGTAACAGGCTCAAGTATCATCCCGTTCTCCGCACGCTTAACGCGCCTTACCTCGTTGCCCTGTTTTTCGATGCTCATATTTTTATGCAGCACTCCAATACCGCCCTCCTGGGCAATGGCAATGGCCAGTTTGTGCTCGGTTACGGTGTCCATGGCAGCCGAAACTATGGGAATTTTCATGGTTATACCTGAGGTGAACCTTGTGGAAAGGTCAACATCACGGGGCATCACTTCACTGTAGGCAGGTAATAAAAGTACATCATCGTATGTTAGTCCCTCACCAGTGAATTTATCCTGATTTTGAGCCATTTGAGTCGGTTTTGAAAAATTTGCGCAAAGGTATATAATTTGGATTGATTACAGCGGATTCGAACAGCATTTTGAATAGCCTGAAATTGTACTTTTTTTTCAATTGTTTTTCATGCGGCACAAGGCTTCATATTATGCCAGATTCTTATAAACCTGACAATTTATTTCCCAAATGGCCAATTGCAGAAAAAAGATAATTCCCATTTTGTTTTTGGATTTACAGGAAGCAGGCCATCTTTAATTTTATCTTAAGTTATTGTTAATGTTACATTTATAAAATTACCGGTGTCGCAAGAAGCATATTAATTACAGATTTTTTTATATTTCGACCATACAATGCCCGTGTTCCAATAAAACACGAATCTTTTACAATATTTTTGTTCTCAAACTTTCAGGATGCAAAAGGCAGTATCTATTTTTTTTACAATAATATTTTTCTCCATGATTTCAGGCTTTGGCCAGTCTAAGATTTTGGAACAGCAATTCACTCAAAAAATAAAAACCAGAGTTGAGATGGGTTATTTGCTGTACCTCCCGGAAGGTTATCAAACGGGTTTGGAACACTCATACCCGCTTTTGCTATTTCTGCACGGCTCGGGCGAAAGAGGCACCGACCTTAGCCTGGTCAAAAAACACGGTCCGTTAAAAGCCGCTGAAAGCATGGATTTACCCTTCATCATTCTCGCGCCGCAATGCCCTGATATTCCGTTTTGGGAAGTGGGTGATGTAAAACGGTTGCTTAACGAAATCGTGGAACACTATCCGGTTGATCCAAACAAAATTTACATCACCGGGCTGAGCATGGGTGGATTTGCCACCTGGGAAATGCTGGTGTACTACCCTGATATTTTCGCTGCTGCGATACCTGTTTGTGGTGGTGGACATCCATTCCGTGCCGACACTTTTGAACATGTTCCGATTTGGGCTTTTCATGGAGCCAAAGATGATGTTGTGCCTGTGGAATACAGCAAAATGATGGAAAAAGCACTTAAAGTTCTTGAAGCTGATTTCACGCTGACGATTTATCCTGAGGCAGATCATGACGCCTGGACTAAAACTTACAACAATCCTGAGATTTATGAGTGGTTGCTCCAGCACGCTTTAAAATAAGAATAATCACAAAACAGAAAATACATTCAACATGAAATTTAAAACAATTTTAGCCCTGATTTTTGCCCTTGTCAGCATTCAGTTATTCGCACAGAAAAACTCCCTGGAAAGGGTTGAGCCTCCTTTTTGGTGGACCGGCTTCCAATGTCCTGAACTGCAATTGATGGTTCACGGTGAAAATATTTCCTCAACAGCTCCTGAAATTAACTACCCCGGCGTTAGAATTAAAAGTTCGAGCCGGCTCGAAAGCCCCAATTACCTTTTTGTTGATCTGGTGATTGACAAATCTGCGCAACCCGGTAAGTTTGAGATTGTATTTAAAAACGGATCAAAACCTGTTGCAAGTTATACTTATGAACTTTTACAACGCGAACCCGGCTCAGCTGAGCGCAAAGGTTTCAACGAAAGCGATATCATTTACCTGGTTTTCCCTGATCGTTTTGTAAATGGTGATCCATCTAATGATTCACACCCGGAAATGCTCGAGAAATCAAACCCCAAAAATCCCGATTCCCGATTTGGTGGCGACCTGCAAGGGGTTATGAATAAACTGGATTATATAGAAGACCTGGGTGTTACAGCCCTTTGGTTAAACCCTGTGCTTGAAAACAACCAGGCAGCCTATTCTTACCATGGCTATGCCATTTCCGATTTTTATCGGGTTGACCCGCGTATGGGTAGTAATGAAGATTTTAAAAAACTCAACGACATGCTCCATGAACGCGGCATGAAAGCCGTGATGGACATGGTGTTTAACCATTGCGGCATCGGGCACTGGTGGATGGACGACCTGCCATCAGAAGACTGGATAAACCAATGGCCGGAATATACCCGCTCCAATTTCAGGGGCGGAACCATTTTTGATCCCTATGCCGCTGATGCAGACTTGAAATTGTTCCACGAGGGTTGGTTCGACAAAAACATGCCCGACCTGAACCAGCGCAACGAATTCATGATGAACTACCTGACCCAAAACAGTATCTGGTGGATTGAATATTCAGGGCTGGACGGCATTAGGATGGACACCTACCCTTACCCTTTTAAAGAGCCCATGGCAAGATGGGCCAGGCGGGTTACAACCGAGTATCCAGACTTTTCAATAGTCGGTGAGGCATGGCTGAGCGAAGCCTCGCAGGTGGCTCCGTGGGAAGCCACTCCGGGTGTGGAAACAGGGTACAACTCGCACCTCCCCTACGTTTTTGATTTTCCGATGTACGATGCCTTTGGCCAGGCCTTTAATGAAGATGGCAGCGGATGGTCGTCGGGGATGATGAAATTGCATGATGTACTTACACAGGATTTCCTTTATGGTGAAGAAGCCAGTGTTGTTGTTTTTCCGGATAACCACGACGGCGACAGGCTATTTTCGAAGGTAAAGGAAAATCCCGGTAGCCAAAAACTGGCCATTACATTTTTGTTGACCACGCGCGGAGTTCCTCAGATTTATTACGGAACTGAAATTCTGATGACCGGTGCCGGGCAGCATGGCAAAATGCGAAAGATGTTCCCCGGTGGTTCGCCGGATCACGAATCAGATAAATTTGAAGAATCAGGCAGAACAGAAGCTGAACAGGATATGTTTAAACACCTGACCACCCTCACCAACTGGCGGAATAATGCAGAGGTAATCCATAGCGGCAAACTCAAACACTTTATCCCCGAAAAAAACATGTATGTTTATTTCAGGTACAATGATGACGACCTGGTGATGGTGGTGCTGAACAACAAAAATGAAGAGCAGAATTTGGACACAGAGCGATTTGCCGAAGTAATCAACGGCATCGATTCCGGGAAAAACATCCTCGACGGAAAAATTTATAATCTGAACAACCTGACCATACCGGCCAAAAGCAGTATGGTACTTGAACTTAAATAAACTGAAAAAACAGCCAATTTTATGACAAAAAGGAATCCGCAACATCCAGACCCAGTTATCCTGATCTTTAAACTTATTCGATCAACATTTTTATTGTTCATGATTTTTGGTTTCACAATTCCTTCGCTGGCCCAGCCCAACTTCCCGGAAGATGGAGAGATTTTCAGGGATGACGTGGTTGGCCGCGTGGATATCACCATCCATCCTGATACCCTGCAATGGATTTATGATAATCCGGAAAGCAACATCGAGTGGCACGCCACCTTCGAATTCAACAACGGCACCATCCATGATACCATCGAAGAAATTGGCTTCCGTTTGCGTGGCAATACTTCGCGTGATTCACATAAAAAGTCTTTGAAGGTATCCTTCAATACCTACCACAGCGGGCGCAAATACCACGGGCTTGAAAAGATGAACCTGAACGGTGAACACAACGACCCAACGGTAGCCCGCTCTAAAATTAACTGGGATTTGTGTCGTGAGGCAGGGATACCCTCTTCCCGATCCAATTATGTACAATTGTATATTAATGGTGATTATTACGGTTTGTACATAAATGTTGAGCATATTGATGAAGAATTTGTGGATAAACGCTACGATAATCAGGATGGAAATTTATACAAATGTCTCTATCCAGCAGATTTGAATTATCTGGGTAACGATCCCGACTTTTATAAATTTGAACATGCCGGACGCAGAGTCTATGCCTTAAAAACCAATACCGAAGAAGATGATTACTCCGACCTGGCTCATTTTATTGATGTATTGAATAATACCCCAATTGAGGATTTGCCCTGTGAGCTCGAGAAAGTTTTCAACGTGCAAGACTATCTCAAAGTGGCTGCAATGGACGTATTTACTGCAAATTGGGATGGCTACATCTGGAATATAAACAACTTTTACCTCTACCACAACACCGAAACCGGCAAGTTTGAATACATCCCTTACGACCTCGACAATACTTATGGTATCGACTGGTTTGACATCGACTGGGCAGAGCGGGATATTTACGAATGGGATAAGGATAACGAATACCGTCCGCTTTATGAGCGGCTAATGCAGGTACAGAAATACCGTGACTGGTACTCGTGGTACTTTACACAGATGATGGAACTGATGAATCCGGATACCTATTTTACACACCTCGATGAAATCCGAGATCAGCTTTATCCATACATCCTTAATGATAATTATTATACCTACGATTATGGATTTACGCCGCAAAACTTTTGGGATGCTTACGAAACGGGGCTTTGGGCTCATGTGCCTTATGGCTTGAAGGATTACATCACAACACGATACAATGCTGCCGAAAGCCAAATAGAAAACAACAATATCCAGCCCATTGTAAATTATCTGAATATTGAGCAAAACGGGCCTGGTGGAATCTTTAATATTTCGGTGTATGCTTTTGATGATGAGGAAAATGTTGTGGCAAAATTACTCCATAAAGTAGATGATGGTAGCTGGGAGGAGCTTTTGCTTGATGAGGAAGAAAATGGGAAATTCACCGGCGAGATTTCGATTCCGGATGGAGAATCAACGCTACTTTACCAGATTGAAGCTGAGGATATTTCAGGAAATACAACCCAACATCCCTGTGATCCTTACGAAATTAATTTCGGGCCGGGTGAGGATTACGAGTTATACATCAACGAATTTCTGGCCAGCAACGCTGCCACCAATACTGATGAAGCCGGAGAGTACGACGACTGGTTAGAAATTTACAATGCCGGAACAGAACCCATATGGCTGGGAGATAAATATTTGAGCGATAACCTTGAGAATACTGATAAATGGCAATTCCCGGATTTCACCATCCAGCCTGAAGAATATCTGCTGGTATGGTGCGACGAAGACCAGGAACAGGGGCCATTTCATACCAATTTTAAAATCTCGGCCAGTGGCGAAGAATTGGGAATTTTCAACACTGCCTCCACCGGTTTTGCGCCAATCGATACTCTATCGTTTGGCGAGCAAACCACAGATATTTCTTACGGCCGCGATCCGGATGCCGGCGAAAACTGGATTTATTACCAGTCGCCAACGCCGGGCATCAGCAACACGTTGAGCTCATCGGCGG
>CAYNDN010000043.1:7107-13938 GCA_964395075.1 uncultured Lentimicrobiaceae bacterium
CCCGGTAAAAGGAAACATGTTTTTCTTTCAGGAAGCGCGGAATTTCAGGATCATGAGCCTCACCGGACAAATCGTTGCACGCGCAGAAAACACCCGCACTTTTGATGCCGGCAATCTGCAACCGGGCATGTATTTTATTCACACCGATAAAGAAGAGATCATCAAATTGATAAAGCAATAAAAATCAGAAACATAATACGATAGCACATGTTACCATTCCAACAGAAGCTTACCAACTTCTTTTATGTAATTCTCGGTCTGCCTGCCACAGCGATGGGTTTTGGCCTTTCCATCCAGATAGCCGTGCTGAGCTGGATTTTGCGCACACAATATAACCTCGACATCCATGAGATCGGGATTGTATGGGCAGCGGGGCCCATTGCCGGGATTATCGGCCAGCCTATTGTGGGTTTGATCAGCGACGGAGTATGGTTTTGGGGTGGCCGCCGGAGGCCATTTATTTTCATTGGCGGCGTGCTGGCTGCATTATCCATCCTTGCCCTGCCCTACATCGGACTGATTAGCGAAACCCTGGGCATTGGCAGCATAATGGCAGTGGCAATTACTGTAGCGCTAACCCTGGATTTATCCATCAACATCAGTTTTAATCCAACGCGGGCCATCATCGCCGATGTTACACCGGACGGGCCGCCGCGTACCAAAGGCTACACCTGGATGCAAGCCATCTCCAACTTTTTCGGGGCAGGAGCCTACCTGGTGGCAGCCTTGCTGAGCAATTTCACACTCATCTACATTGGAGTGGCGGTGGTATTCTTGTTTTCGGTGGTGCCGATGCTTTTCATCGAGGAACCCAGAAACCTGAAATCCGTTGAAGATGATGATGTAAAAGCCACCCGTACAGATTGGGTGGATCTCTTCAAAATATACTTTTCCCACGCATTTTCGTGGCTCGGCATCCAAACCATGTTCATCTATTCCATTGCCTTTTTCGAACAGCGTTTCGAAACCAATGATGCCGCTTATCTCGGTTCCATCATCGGCTGGTCGTTTTTCATCCTGAATGCCGCCGGAGCCGTTTTCCCCATCGTACTGCTGGAACCGCTTTCCAAAAAAATCGGCAAGGTAAAAACCCACATGATGGCTGTGGCATCCATGGCGCTGGGCTATTTTCTTATTGTGTGGCTGGTTAGGGATACCCTTACCATGTATCTGATTTTTATTATTTTGAGTATCGGCTGGGCGGCGGTGGTGAGCCTGCCTTTCGCCATCATGACCGAGAAAGTGAACAAAATGAAGATGGGTTTCTTCATGGGTATTTTCAATCTTTCGGTGGTTATTCCGCAGCTCGGTGCAAGCTTTGTAATTGGTTATTATATTCAGGAAGCTGAAAACAAAACCCTCGTTTACTGGATTGCAGCTATTTCCCTGGCCATTTCGGCCGCACTTTGGATTTTGGTTAAGGAAAAAAGTGCGCATGTTGTTGAGCAGGGTGATGTGTCGGTAAAAGCTGGGCATCATTAAACACCAAATTATAAATCAAAAATTGTGACTTATTTCATCTCTCAAAAATGAAAAATGAAAATCAACATACCGAATGGAAAAGTGTTTGGAAAGATGAGTACCTAAAATGGGTGTGCGGGTTCGCCAATGCAGAAGGAGGTAGCATTTTTATTGGTATTGATGATAAAGGGCAGGTAATAGACGTCGATAATGCAAAGAAATTATTGGAAGATTTACCCAATAAAATCCGGGATGTACTGGGGATTATGGCCACTGTGAATTTGCGCCAGAAAGATGACAAGCATTTTATCGAAATAATTGTTGAACCCTATTCAATACCCATTTCATACGGAGGTCATTACTATTATCGCTCAGGCAGTACAATTCAGGATTTAAAAGGGCCGGCTTTGGAAAAACTCCTTTTGCAAAAAACAGGCAAGAAATGGGATGGTGTTATTGCTCCCGATTTCACTATGGATGATTTATCGTCCGATGCTTTTGAAGTCTTCCGTAGAAAAGCAAGAAAAAGCAAGAGGGTGCCAGATGAAGACTTAAATGATACGAATGAAAACCTTCTACAATCGCTTGGATTATTCAAAAATTCCAAATTAAAAAGAGCTGCCGTTGTAGCCTTTGGTAAAAACCCTGAGCAACTGATTACAGGAGCTTTTGTTAAAATTGGATTTTTTAGAACACACACCGATTTACTTTATCAGGACGAAATTCGTGGGAGTCTTTTTACTCAGGTTGAAAAAACCATGGAATTGCTTTTAACAAAATACATGAAAGCATATATTACTTATGATGGGCTTACCCGTGTTGAAACATACAATTTTCCTGAAAAAGCCTTACGTGAAGCAATTTTAAATGCACTAATACATAAGGACTATTCGAGTGCAAATCCAGTGCAAATTAGCGTTTACGAAGATTGGCTAATGATTTACAATACTGGTGACCTACCTAAAGGCTGGACTACTGCAACATTAAAACAAAGGCATACTTCAGAACCGGCAAATCCTGATATTGCCAGATCATTTTTTAGAGCAGGGTACATTGAAACCTGGGGGCGTGGAACAATATATATGGGAGAGCATTGTATTCAAGCCGGATTGCCTGAACCGGTTTTTGAAGGCAAATGGGGTGGCCTCGCAATAATTTTTATCAAAGAAAAAAACATAAGGCCATGGGAAGAATCAGATAATAATAATAGCCTGGTTTCCGGAAAATATAAAGATGAACACAGTAAGAAAGACTCAGAAAGTTCACCAATAAGTTCACCAATAAGTTCACCAATAAGTTCACCGGAAATTGTCAAATTAATGGTTTCCAATCCTTTTATTACAACGCTCGAAATTGCCGAAAAACTTGGCATTTCGAAAAGGTATGTATTAAAAAAGACTAAACAACTCAAGGAACAGAATATCATCAAAAGAATCGGCCCAAACAAAGGCGGGTATTGGGAGGTTATTGAAAAATAACACCAATTAACTTTTAGTATCTTTCAACTCATTTTCTGCCAAAAAATGGCAGAAAATGAGTTGAAAGATACTTTTGCAAAATTTCTAAATTATTATAAATCAATGAGAAATGTCAAAAATTTATGTGACTATTATTCAATGAAAAATTTAGAAATTTTGCCTGACAACTTGGACAAGCCAAAATATGCAACATGCTTTAAATGTAGCTCCTTTTTTGGTTTTGGCTTGTCCAAGTTGGGTAATTTTGAAATAACTCAAAAATTTTATGACCAAAAAACTGCAACCATATCTTTATCTGCTAAATTTCTTTGTGGCGGTTTTTCCTGCACTTTGGATTCTTGTAAAAGAAAAAAGTGCCCATAAAATTAAGCATGGTGATAAAATAATTTCCTCCGGAAGCCATTAATTTGTTAACTTTGAAAAAAGTACAAACCATGAAAAACATCACGATTCCAATAGAAATACCAGCAGAAATCTTAATTGCACTAAACAATTCTGAACAGGAATTAATGGAACAATTTCGGGCCAGTACAGCAGCAATGTTATTTCAGGATGGTAAGCTCTCATTAGGCATGGCCATTAAATTATCCGGAATGGACCGATACGATTTTGAGAAGTTTTTAGCAAAAAAGAAAATATCTGTTTCGAACCTTTCCATCGAACAGGTTTTAGAAGATGTTGAAAAACTGAAAAATCTCAGATAACATGTTAATAATTGCTGATACTGGTGCATTAATATCATTAGGTCACATAGATAAACTTTATTTGATTGAAGCCAAAAACAGAAAACTCATCCAACATTTAAAACCTCTATTCGAGAAATGGTTGACAAGCAATAGGTATTTTTCTAAACATTTCCTGAATCTAATTTTGGCAAAGTTTGGCGAAGAGAAAATCCTTTAGAAATCATTATGATCTTTCAGACCATTACTCTACATAATCCCGACTATCGGATTATAAAAACCCTCAGCAAAGGTAAAAGCAATTACTACTGGCTTTGTGAATATGATGGCCTAGAAATTCGAATCGTAAACTTTAAACTCCAATAGTACATGTCAAAAAAACTCCAACCATATATTTATCTCCTCATTTTTTTCGTGGCCATTTATGCCATCTTTCGCTACTCAGGCACTTTTTTGGAAGGCAGCATGGGGGCAGGCGATATTTATATTTCGCATAAAATTAACAACAACAAACTCACGGTCAAATCTGCAAACGGTTTTTATGAGGTCAATTTTTTGAACAACGATATTGCAGAAGTGGATTTTTACAATGATTCCATTCCGAAAGTTGACACATCATATGCCGTCATACTTCAGGCTGATGGCAAACAAATTTCTTTTGATAACTCATCCGGATATCTTTCCTTTCACAGGTCAGGATTTGAAGTCCTTGTGAACAAAGAGCCGCTCTCCTTCACTTTCATTAAAAATGAAGATACGCTATTAAGCACCTACAATGGATTTTACGATCACGACACCCTGAAAGGGTTCCGGTTTAACCTGGCCGCAAACGAGAAAATTTATGGAGCAGGATTCCGCACCACACCTGCCAACCGCCGCGGACAGCAGTTCAATCTGTATAACAGGCCGCAATACGGATACAGCCTCGATGCGGCAGATTTGAATTTTTCGGTGCCCTTTGTGATTTCTTCTATAGGGTATGGTTTGCTGTTCGACAATCACCAAAAAGGAATCCTTGACATCGACAGCACCATGCAAAATGTGATGGAATTCAGCTCCATGGGTGGCAAAATGTCATATGTGGTCGTAGCTGGTGAAAACTACGATTCCATTCTCAACAACTACGGCAAACTAACTGGATTTCAGCCTATGCCTCCCCGCTGGGCGCTGGGAAATATCCAATCCCGTTTTGGATATGAAACCCAGGAAGAAGCCGAAAAAGTTGTGGATGAAATGATTGATGCCGGATTTCCGCTGGATGCGCTGGTCATCGATCTGTACTGGTTTGGCGAAGGCGTACACGACAGTTTTTACATGGGCAACCTGGAATGGTACAAAAAGAATTGGCCATCCCCGCAGGAGATGATTGCCAGGTTCAAAAAGAAAGATGTTAAAACCGTGTTAATCACCGAGCCCTTCATCCTGAAAGAATCCAAATATTTTGATACGCTGAGCAATGCAGGCATGCTGGGCAAAACTGCCGGCGACTCAACGTATGTGATGGAAGAGTTCTGGTTTGGGCCCGGGGGATTGTTCGATATTTTCCAGCCACGCATGCAGGACTGGTTCTGGAAAAAATACAGGGATCAGATTGAGATCGGTGTTGACGGCTGGTGGGGAGATCTGGGTGAACCCGAAACCCACCCCAAGGGAATGTATCATGTAAACGGCAAGGCTGATGAAGTCCATAATATTTACGGACACTACTGGCACAAAATGCTTTACGATCGTTATGCTGAAGAATATCCCGATGTAAGACTTTTTAACCTGAACCGCTCGGGATTTGCCGGCTCACAGCGCTATTCCATCTACCCCTGGTCAGGCGATGTATCCCGAAGCTGGGCAGGACTGCAGGCCCAGCCAACTGCTGTGCTGGGCATGACCCTCAGCGGTTTCAGCTACATGCACTCCGACCTGGGCGGTTTTGCCATGGGCGAGAAAGACGAGGAAATGTATGTGCGCTGGCTGCAATACGGCACGTTTAATCCGGTGTATCGCGTGCATGGCGATTTCAGGATTCCGGTTGAACCCTATCTCTACAGCGATGAGGCCCAGGATATTTTGAGGCGGTTTATCAAACTGCGCTACGAATTGCTCCCATACAATTACACCCTGGCCTGGCAAAACACAACAACGGGAGCACCGCTAACCCGTCCGTTGTTTTTCGAGGAACCCGACAATGATGAAATCGCCGGAATGGCTGACACCTACCTCTGGGGTCCAAACTTACTGGTTGCACCAGTTTTGGAAAAAGGCCAAAAATCAAAACGGATTTATCTGCCAAAGGGCACCTGGTATGATTTCTTTACAGAAGAAAAATTTAATGGTGACCAATGGATTGAAAAATCGGTTGCTCTTGAAACCATCCCGGTTTTTGCCCGGGGAGGATCTTTCATCCCCATGATTGCGCCCATTCAAAGCACGGAAGATTATAGTTCTGAAAACCTGATCATTCATTATTACCTGGATAATGAAGTTGAAAAATCTAATTTCACGATGTATGAGGATGATGGCAAAACAAAAGGTTCGATTGAGATAGGGCAATACGAACTTTTGCATTTTAAAGCGCGGAATTTTGATGATCTCCTGCTGATGGACTTTTCAAGGGATATCAGGGGAAAATATGACGGCATGCCCGAAAACCGGGAAATTACGCTGGTAATTCACGGGGTGGAAAAAAAACCAGCTTCAGTAATGATTGGGGAGGACAAACTTTCTTCAAGAGTGAAGTATTTGGCCAATGAGAAAATTATTGAAGTAAATTTTATTTTTGAAGAAAGTGAAGAAAGAATGCTTTTGAAAAAGTAGCATAAACACAAGTTTATTTTCAAATAATTTCATTATATTTGGGCAAATTCAATATTAAATGAACATACCCAAATATCAATTAAGTGCTGAACGTTCTTTGATGGTTTTTGAATTCATCAGTATTGGCACAAAAGGCAGAATTCCAAAACTAATCAAGTTTAGTGAAACAAATACAACAGGAATTTATAATCTTGCATTTGGAGACAAGGACAGTGAATCAGGTGAAATTGATGATTTAGCCCTGTCTGGAAATGGTGACAGTGAAAAGGTTTTAGCAACAATCGTTTCGGCGGTTTATGCTTTTACTGATGCTTATGAAGGTTCATGGGTATATGCACGGGGAAGTACAAGTTCAAGAACCAGACTATATCAAATGGGTATTAACAAATTCCTGGAAGAGG
>CAYNDN010000043.1:13948-16269 GCA_964395075.1 uncultured Lentimicrobiaceae bacterium
AAGAGGCAACTATAGATTTTGATATTTATGGACTTATCGAAAATAAATGGATGCCTTTTGATACGAAAAACAATTTTGAAGCATTTTTAGTTAAACGAAAAACAACTTGATCATGAAAGATATAATAGAAAAATTAAACAAATCTAAAGTTCCAATTGTCAAAATCGACAATTCACTTGAAAAGTTTAAAAAATCAAATTTTTTTCGGGAAAAGAACGAAGAAGCGAATCGCACCTTGAGCAAAACAGTTTTGCCGCAACAACTAAAGGTGAATATAAAATGAATATCATCAATAGCATAAAAACCCATTGGCAAACCATTTATGGCGATGCACATAACGAGAACTTAAACCAGTTTTTAGCCTACCTCGGAGATTTCAAAAAGAGCCGCATCATCAAGCCACAGGAACCGGAATGGTACAAAGATGCCATCGTTTATTCACTTTATGTGGACTTATTCAATCAGGATTTCCAGGGATTGACCGAAAAGCTGGATTACATCCAAAACCTTGGGGTTAACTGCCTTTGGCTGTTGCCGATCCTGGATTCGCCCATGCGCGATGCCGGGTTTGACATCAGGCAATACACAAAGGTGCGCGATGAATTGCTTGGCCTTTCGACTGATGCTTCTGATGAAGAAAAACAGCAGGTATTCCGGAATTTTCTGGATGAAGCCCACAACCGTGGTATCCGGGTGATCTTCGATATCGCCATGAACCACACTTCCGACCAGCACCCCTGGTTTCTCGAATCCCGCAAAGGGCCGGATAATCCGTATCGTGACTATTATATCTGGAACAAGGATACCAACCGCTACACCGAAACACGCCTGCTGTTCAAAGGCATGGAAGACAGCAACTGGGAACCTGATGGCGACTGGTATTATTTCCATCGGTTTTTTGGCTTCCAGCCCGATTTGAATTACCGCAACCCAAAGGTGCTCACAGAAATGTCGAAGAACCTGCTGTATTGGCTGGGCGAGGGTGTGGATGGTTTTCGGGCCGATGCCATTCCCTACCTGTGGAAAGAGGAAGGTACCGACTGCGAAAACCTTCCGGAAACCCACACCATAGTTAAATTTTTCCGGGCTGTACTGGATTACGTCAGGCCTAACACGCTGCTGCTGGCCGAAGCCTGTCAGAAACCGGTGGAGGTGGTGAAATACTTTGGGGATGGCGACGAATGCCACGCAGGCTACCACTTCCCGCTGATGCCGCAAATGTTTAAAGCCATCGCTATGGAAAGCAATGAGCCCATCAGAAAAACGCTGGGTAAGGAGGTTACACCCGAAATTCCGGATTCAGCACAGTGGTTCACTTTTCTGCGCTGCCACGATGAACTGAGCCTGGAGCTGGTGTACGTTTCGGAAGAGGACAGGGCGTACATCCACAAGAACTACTGCCACAAACCGGAGTGGAATTTCCGCGTTGGCGAAGGTATCTCGGCGCGGCTTTCGGAACTGATGAAACGCAGTCCCAATAAAATTGCGCTGGCTTACTCCATCATGCTAACCCTGCCCGGCACCCCCATTATTTATTATGGTGATGAATTCGGGAAGCTGAATGATGAAAACTATTACCGCGAAAAAATTAAGGAAACCGGAAAAGACGATACCCGCTTTCTGGTGCGCGGAAAAATTGACTGGGAGCAGCTTGAATCCGATTTGAAAAACAAGGAGAGTTTCTCATCAAAGGTTTTCAGTAAAATATCAGAGCAGGTGAAGATACGGAAAAAACACAAAGCCTTTGGGAGGGGCAGTATTTTTTGGATAGATGCCTTCAATCCTGATAAATCGAAAAATGAACACATCCTGAGCTACATCCGCAAATGGGAAACCCAGCGCATTCTGATTATCCAGAATTTATCCCCGGTTAAACAAACCTTCAAAATGAGCATGCTACCTGAGATTTCCTGGACTGATATGTTTGGCAATTCAGTGAATTATGATGAAAAGGATCAGCTGATCACGCTGGAAGGGCATGGGTATTTGTGGATGAAACTGTGATAGAAGTTATTGGTTATACTTCTTTTTTTAATGAATATCAACTTCCTGTTACCTGAATTCGGAAAGTTTCATAACATCAATTTCTTTCTCAAAATTAAGCGAATTTCATAACTTCGCCGTGTGATCTTCGATAGGGAAAATAGTGCCGACAGGGTGTTGAACCTCCTACCCTGGCTCATGGCTTTACTTTTTGCTGCAATAGTGATTTTTCTGTTGCCCCGGGAAATGTTTAAAAAATACCGGCTTGAAATCTATTCTCAGATCGAAACCAATAATTCCCACAATTTTTTTGTTGACCTTGATGGAGATGGCATCAC
>CAYNDN010000044.1:0-9951 GCA_964395075.1 uncultured Lentimicrobiaceae bacterium
CTGGGCTTGCTTGAGGAGAGGGCATTTGGAAATTATGAAAAGAAAACCGGAATATTTAAACACATCAATAAATACCTCAATGATGACTTGCCAAATATTTCAATTATTGATGAGAACAATATTTTAATTGGTGCCAAAGAAGGTTTTATTCTTTATCATCCCAAGGAGAAATTTTCAATCAGCGAAAACTTTAAAGTCTTTATCAGGTCGGTTGAAATCAATTTCGACCGTGATTCAACAATTACGTATTATTCAGGCTCTTCAGGAAAACATGTAATTGATGCAGATCATTCGCTTAGATTCAGTTATACTTCACCATATTTTGATGGATTTGAAGATCTTAAATACAGTTACCGATTGGTGCCACTTGAGGAGAATTGGTCAAATTGGTCAGCAGTAGGCAAGATGGAATATCCGTACATCCCTCCCGGAAATTACACATTTGAGGTGAAAGCAAAGAATGTATATGATCGCCAAAGCAGTGTTTCAACTTTCAATTTTCAGGTACTTGAACCTTGGTACTATACAATGTGGGCAAAAATATTTTACGTTTTATTTGGATTGACAACAGTAATAATAATCCTTGCTTTGCAAAAGCGAAAACATACTGCAGAAAGTCATCAAATAACTGAAAAAAGCGAGCAGGCCTTAAAAAGCAAGGATGAGGAAATTGGTGCGATTATGAGCGAAAAACTGAAAACCGAGATTAACCTAAAAAATGATCAGCTGACTACCATCACCATGCATCTCATGAACACCACAGATTTATTGCAAACTGTAAGAGATAAAATACAATCATTAAAAAAGCAAGACAACGATAGTGCAGAAATGGAAAACGTTGTTAAACTGATTGATGATAAAATTTCAGATCAAAACTCATGGGATCAGTTTGCTTACCATTTTGACCAGGTGCACAGCGGTTATCTGAAAAGGCTATCTGAAAATAATGTGCAATTGAGCCCGCGTGAAATCAAGTTGGCGTCATTCCTGAGAATGAACATGAGCTCAAAGGAAATCTCGAAGCTGCTCAATATTTCCGATCGCGGGGTGGAATTGGCAAGGTACCGCCTGAGAAAAAAACTAAACCTTACAAGGGATCAAAACCTGGTGGAATATCTAATCGATCTGGATAATTAGGTGAAGCTGAAAAACACCAGATTTTTTATGCTTTTGATACCTAATTCAGTTTCGGAACCATGATATCCACAAGCTCACTGATTGGTTCGAGTGTTTCGGCATCCACAACCGGAAAATCGTTTTTGTAGTTCCAGTGTGCCCAGGCGATGTTGTTTCCTTCAAAAACGGCTATCCAGTCGCGGTAAACTTTCTGGCGTAACTCCATTGGCGTAGAGGGATAACATCCAAACTCGCCACAGTACAATGGCAGGTTTCGTGCTTTGGCATAATCTATTGCTACCTGGATTTTCTCCTGCATTACTTTTTTATCATAATATTGATTGTGTTCTTCAAGCTGATTCACCACATCCTCGTTAAACCGGTCGTAATTGGTGCTGTCGGTGGTGAGGCCGGGATATTGCAGTTCACCCTCAAAATCTTTCATCGGATTCCACCAAACCTGGTAATGGGTTATCAGGAATGGCTCATAAAAATGAAAGCTCAAAATAATGTTGGTGTCGTTCTCAGGTATTTTTAACTCCGGAAAGGTATATACCTGCTGCCATTTGTTGGAGCCAACAACGATTGTCCGTTCCGGTTCTTTTGCCCGAACAGTTTCAATGCCCTTTGCAATGAGTTTGTTCCAGTCATCTGAATCATCTGCCACAGCTTCGTTCATCAGCTCATAAGCCAGTTTATGATTGGGATATTCTGACAACTCATCCGAAAGCTGATCCCAGAAATTCCAGAATTGCTCCTGCGCCTTAGGGTCTTCCCACAAGCGATCGTTATCATAATTAAAATGATGCGAACGCAACACGTGTAAATCCACGATCACCCGCAAATTGTTGTCGAATGACCAATTGATGGCCCTGTGCAAAAGTTCAAATGCCTCAGGGTGCTTGTTGCCCTGCTCGTCCCACATCTGTTCTTCGTCGATGGGGATGCGCACATGGTCGAAACCCATTTCAGCGATTTTTTCGAAATCCCTGGCCTGCATGTATGCTTCCCTTTCTGCTCCGCGGATGTCAGTTTGCGAAAGCCAGTGGCTGGTATTGAGGCCCCGGTGGATTTCAAACTTTTTGTCAGATTGTTCTTTTCTACCTGCACATGACATTATCATCGCTGCCATAATGAGAAAATAAATTACTTGCTTCATTTCAATTTTATTTAAAACGTGATTTCAATTAAATTTCCTTCCGGGTCGCGGATCACACTTTCGTAATATCCGTCACCTGTGGTACGTGGCTGGCCAACTACCTCAATTCCTGATTTTTCCATTTCCTTTGTTAAAAAATCCACATTCTCTTTGCTGCCCACCGAAACGGCGAGATGTGCCCAGCCAAAAAACAGTTTTTCCGTTTCCGGATTTCTGTATTTCTTTCCCGGTGTAGCCTCAAACCATTTTGTGTAAAATGAAATCTGCTCGTCGAGGTGTTTCACCCAAATAGCTATGTGTTCAATCTTCATAAATTATAAATTGTACAGGGCTGAGAAAAAAACTAACAGTCTTTATGTTTTTTTGTGTACTAAGGAGCCTCATCTTAAAATCACAATAAATTTATTAATTATGCCTATCAGCGGTAAGTTTTCTTAGTGGGCCTTTGTGCCCTCAGTGCCTTAGTGGTTTAAAATCTAATTACCACTAAGTCACTAAGTTCACTAAGAAACACTAAGGTTTAATTTCACTATTGAAAAAAATGACTTCATATATTTATGGAGTGTAGGTAAGGCCTTTGCATTTTTCAACCAGTCCCATCACATCTTCCATGGTTGCCTCGCCATTGGTGATATATGGAAGTTTAATGACAGGATGATCGATCAGGAAATCATTAAATGCAGCTTCGTCCATGGTTTTGCCTTCAGGAACAAAACCACCGATCCAGTTGGGAACCAGCTCTTTTAAGTATTCCCGCGTTTGCGGATTTTCCCAATATGCCCTGAAAAAGGTGTATTCGTCAAAATCCAGAGGAACCTGCTGAGTTGAATTCAACGTGACGGTTTTCTTAAGCCTGATATCGCGGGATGAAGCTCCGGCAGCGATGGTGAAATCGCCACTTTCTGCTATCCACATTTCTCTTCGCCCATCGTAGTAGGAAAAATCCCGGCCTGACAACGTGAAGGAAACCTCTTTTGATTCGCCGGGTTCCAGCTCCACCTTGGCAAATTTTTTTAACTCCCTTTCAGGACGCTGTAAGGTACATTTCTGGTCGGTCACATAAAGCTGCACTACTTCTTTCCCCTTTACATCACCCGTGTTTTTAACGTTTACTGAAACTGTAACCTCATCCTGATCCGAGAAATCCGATGCTGAAACTTTCAGGTCAGCATATTCAAAACTGGTATAGGAAATTCCATGGCCAAACGGGAAAAGGGGTTCGATTTTTCTTTTGTCGTAGTGACGATAGCCTACCAAAATACGTTCACCATAAATTACTTCTCCCTGTTCGCCGGGGAAATTAAAAAATGCAGGGGTATCTTCCAGTTTTTGTGGGAATGTTTCGGCCAGTTTTCCTGACGGATTCACTTTTCCAAACAAAACATCCAGCGTACCGCAGGCACCGGCTTGTCCGCCCAGCCAGGTTTCCAGAATGGCCGGAACTTCATCAACCCATGGCATGGCCACTGCGCTTCCGTTGGTTAAAACCACAGCAGTGTTTGTTTGGGCAGCGGCGATTTCACTGATCAGCCTGTTATGCGAAGGTGGCAGGTCAATATGTGTCCGGTCGATTCCCTCGGATTCGTAATGCAACGGGAGCCCGGCAAATACGAGTGCGATATCTGCTTTTTCAGCCGTTTTCACAGCCTCATCAACCATCGAAAAATCGTCATCGTCAGTCAGATTATAACCTCTGGCGTATTCAATTTTATAATCTTTACCATACTCTTCTTCGATGAGGGTAAGGATGGCGTCCAGTTGTATAGGTTTTACTTCTGAACTGCCATTGCCCTGGTAGCGTGGATTTTCAGCAAACTCGCCGATCACGGCAATTTTTTTGTATTTCTTTTCCGAAAGGGGTAGCACATCATTTTCATTTTTAAGTAATGTTGCGGCCTCCGCAGCCACCTGCCTTGCAAAATCGTGGTGCGCTTCCACATTCTGATCAACACCATCTTTTTCCAATGCTTTGGCTTTTAACACGATGGTCAGGATTTCGCGAACCAGGTTATCCAGCACTGCCTCGTCCAAATCGCCGTTTTTAACAGCTTCAACAATCAGCGAGTCGTTCACAGTGCTAACATGCGGCATTTCGATGTGCATGCCCGCCTTAACACCCTCAACACGATCGACCACGGCAAACCAGTCTGAGATTACGATGCCTTCGAAGCCAAAATCATCTTTCAGTACATCCGTTAAAAGATAGGGTGATTCTGTTCCATAGGTTCCCTGCACACGGTTGTAGCAGGCCATCACAGTCCAGGGTTGAGCTTTCTTTACCGCAATTTCGAAAGGTGTCAAATAGATTTCATGCAATGTGCGTGTGTCCACATCGGAGTTCATCCACATGCGCATGGTTTCCACGTTGTTGGCCACATAATGTTTGAGTGAAGTCCCAACACCCTGGCTTTGCACACCATTAATAAATGCTGCGCCCATTTCGCCGGAAAGGATCGGGTCTTCGGAGAAATATTCAAAATTTCGTCCGCCCAAAACCGAGCGCTTGATGTTTACACCGGGACCGAGAAGAACGTTTACATCCAGCGCCTGGCATTCCTGGCCAAGTGCCTGACCTACTTTGTAAATCAGGTCGGTATCCCAGGTGGCTGCTAAAGCAGAAGCCGTTGGAAAACAGGTTGCAGGAAGCTGATCGCCATAACCCGGCATGTTGGTTTTAGGAGCCCTGCGTAAACCATGCGGGCCATCAGCAACCCAAATCCAGGGGATGTCGAGGCGGTCAACGGGTTGGGTGCTCCAATCATCGCGGCCGGAGCAAAGCGATGCTTTTTCTTCGAGGGTAAGCTGAGAGATCAGCTCTTCTACTTGTTGATTGATTTTTTTCATATCTGCATTTTGAGCATGAATAAAATAAAAAGCAAATAAGATAACTGCCAGAATAGTGAATTTTCTCATGATATTATAGTTTTAGTTTACTTGGATTGTCAATGGCAATGGTTTTCGATAACGTGAATTTATGTTCAAAATCCTTAATCTGCAAAGTAAATTCACCCATTTCAGCTACATGCTGATTGTCGTAATTATAGAAAGCAAAATCTTTCGGCGAAAGCTGAAATTCCACAGTGGTTGAGTCCCCTGGTTCCAGTTCAACTTTGCTGAGGCGGCAAAGCCTTTTGTTATCCGGCGTGATTGACGCAACCAAATCGGAATAAAAAAGCATCACAACTTCTTTTCCGGTTCTGTCGCCGATGTTTTTCACATCCACTGAAACCCTGATTTCCTCATCCGGATTCAGCACATCTTTATCAACCAAAAAGTTACTGTACTCAAAGGTTGTGTAGCTGAGGCCATCGCCAAACTCATACTGCATTTCAGGATGTGCACTGTAATCATATGCGCCCTGCTTGTTTTCCTGGTGTTCGCTATGTTTAAAATCGTAGGTAATTAATGCATTGGGATATTTAGGGTAGGTGTATGGTAGTTTGCCTGAAGGGTTTTCGTCACCAAATAGAATATCTGCCAATGCATCGCCACCATAATTTGAAGGTTGATAAGTTTGGATGACCGCTGCCATTTTATCTTCGAATTTGCTGATAATTCGGGGACGTCCCTCATTCAAAATCAAAATTACAGGTTTACCGGTTTTCGCCAGTTCAAGAGCAAGTTGCGTCTGGTTCTCAGAAATGTAGAGATCGTTCAGGTCACCGGGTTTTTCGCAATAACTGTTTTCGCCCAGGAATAACAAAATATAGTCAACATTTCGGGCTGCTCTCACAGCTGCTGAAATATCAATATTTTCCTCTTCATGGTATTTTCCGTCCATTTTATAAGATACGCCCTCCACATACTTCACATTTTGTTTACCGATTTTTTGCTGGACTGCCTCCAGGAAAGTGTTGTGCTCCCTTGCAAATTCATCGGCAATATGCCCCTGCCAGGAATAGGACCAGCCGCCGTTCATGGGACGCATGGTGTTGGCGTTGGGACCGGCTACCATAACTTTCACATCTTTTTTTAATGGTAAAATGTCATTTTTATTCTTTAATAAAGTCATGGATTCCAAAGCAGCCTGGTATGCCAGTTGTTCAAATTCAGGACTGTTAAATTTTGGATAATCTTCCAGATAAGTGTTGGGATTTTCAAAAAGTCCCAGCTCAAATTTGAGAACCAGAATCCGCTTCACCGCTTCATCAATTCTTGACATCGGTACCTCACCTTCATTTACCAGTTCAATCAGGTGATCACAAAATTTTAAGTCATAGGGAACCATGGTCATATCTATCCCGGCATTGATCCCGATTTTGATGGCCTCTATGGAGGAATGTGCAATCTTATCGCGAGAATAGAAATTTTCGATATCCTTCCAGTCGGTAACCACCATCCCGTCAAAACCCATTTCGTTTCGCAGAAGTTGGGTAACAATCTCATAGCTGGCGTGGGTTGGCAAGCCATTAATAATTCCTGAACTCAACATAATTGTCCGGGCACCTGCATCAATGGCGGGTTGAAATGAGGCAGCATGTTTTTCTTTGAGGTTACGAACAGAGATTTCCAGAGGGTTGCGGTCCTTCCCTGAGTTTGAATTGTAGGCCAGGTAATGCTTCAAGCAGGCAGCCCCATGATATTGGTCTATACTTCCTGATATTGTCCCCTGCAATCCCAGTGTAGCTGCTGCGCCCAATTGCCCGGCCAGGTAAACATCTTCGCCGTAGGTTTCCCAAAACCGCGGGTCACGTGGATCGCGGCCCATATCCTGCACCGGTGAGAAGGTCCAGGGAATATTGCAGGCACGCATTTCATATGCACACAATTCATTTATTTTTCGCACCAGTTCCGGATTAAAAGTTGCTGCCTGCCCGATTTGCTGTGGAAAAAGGGTAGCTTGAGCGGTGTAATTTACCCCATGGATGGCATCTATCCCGTAAATCAGCGGTATGCCGGTTTCTTCAATTGCAATTTGCTGAAAAAAGGAGATCTGTTCATTCCACCACTTTGCCGGCCTGGCACGGCTGTTAACCGTATTGAGGATTGAACCTACCTTGTATTTTCTTAAAGCCAGGTCGAGTTTTGCAGTGTCTATCTGAGCGGTTTTATTCCCGGCATCATCTTCAACATTTTTCATCACCACACCAAGGGTGATCTGGCACATCTGGCCCACCTTTTCCTCCAGGGTCATCCCGGCAAGGACGCTGTCGGCTTTTGCACTGAAAATATCATTGTCACTATTTTGAGATTTTTTCTGCTGATCGCAGGATGCAATCGCAAAAATTATAATCAACAGCATTGGTATGGTAAATAGGTTTTTCATGTTTGTAAAATTTATTGCTATAGTTCTTTGAGCCCTGACAGGGTTTGAAACCCTGTCAGGGCTATGTGTAATTCTAATATTACTTCCCACAAAATACATCCACATCATAAACCCTTCCCTCTTCGGGGGATGGCAACAATTTTCCGGTTATTGATTTACCATCCATTGTGATTTTTAAGCTTTTAGAAGCATGATTATGAATTTTGATGTTGAAAACCGCTCCACGGAATTTCCTGCTGATGGCTACAGAGTCGATGCCGGCAGGTAATTTCGGGTCGATGTACAAACCATCATAGCCAGGACGAATGCCAAGGAGATATTGAGAAACCGCATAAAAATTCCACGCTGCCGTTCCGGTGAGCCATGAGTTCTTGGCTTCTCCGGGTTTTTGGGCATCCTTGCCGGCGATCATTTGCGCATAAACATAGGGTTCCGTTTTATGGATTTCGCTGATCTCTTCGAGGTAAGCCGGAGCAATTTTTCTGTAGTACTCCCAGGCTCTTTCATTGTTATCCAGCATTGCCTCCGAAATGATGATCCATGGATTGTTGTGGCAGAAAATCCCGGCGTTTTCCTTGTATCCAGGAGGGTACGTTGTGATTTCACCCAAATTCAGATAATACTTTGTAAAAGGAGGATTATTCAACACAAGCCCATATTTGCAGGCCAGGTACTTGTTCACCGATTCGAGTGCTTTTGCTGCTTTGCCATCTTCAAGCCCTACACCTGCCATCACACAAAATCCCTGCGATTCGATAAATATTTTTCCTTCTTCATTTTCATTGCTGCCGATCTTGTTTCCATAATAATCGTAAGCCCTCAGGAACCATTCGCCATCCCAGCCATGGGCATTGATCGCCTCAACCATTTTTGAAATGTGTTTTTTTGCTCTTCCGGCTTCATCAGCCCGATTATTTCTCAAACAAATTTCAGCATACTCACTTCCGTAGAGCACAAACAATCCGGCAATCATTAATGATTCGGCTTTGCCACCGGTTCTGTTGCCTGTGGTTTGAAATGACTCATCCGGTTCCTCGGAGAAGCAGTTCAGGTTTAGACAATCGTTCCAGTCGGCACGGCCAATTAAAGGCAGTCCATGCGGCCCCAGGTTGTTGATCACATGATCGAAGGAACTGGTAAGGTGTTCAAATATTGAAGCTTTGTTCGTATCATCATTATCATAAGGAGCTTCCTCGTTTAATATGCTGAAGTCACCGGTTTCTTTGATATACGCTGAAACCGAGAGAATCAGCCAAAGTGGATCATCGTTGAAGTTGCCTCCCACCTCCGCATTTCCTCGCTTAGTGAGTGGCTGGTACTGGTGATAAGTGCTTCCATCTTCCAGTTGCGTTGAAGCCAGGTCGATGATCCGCTCTTTGGCCCTTTCGGGGATCATGTGCATCACACCAATTAGATCCTGGTTAGAATCGCGAAACCCCATACCACGCCCGATCCCGGATTCAAAATAGGAAGCCGAACGTGAGAACAGATAGGTGATCATACACTGATACTGGTTCCAGTTATTCACCATGCGGTTGAGCTTATCATCATTGCTTTTTATCGAAAAATTCACAAGGAGCCGGTCCCAGTAAATTTTCAATTCGGCAAAAGCTTCCTCAACTTTTTCGGTTGTATCAAAAGTTGCTATCATTTTTTTGGCACCAGCCTTATTGATGATGTTTGGTGCAACAAACTTTTGATCTTTTTCATTTTCAACATAGCCCAGCACAAAAATCAGGTCTTTTTGCTCTCCAGGCTTGAGGTTAATTTCCAGCTGATGAGATGCTATCGGCGCCCATCCATATGCTACAGAATTCCCAAAGTTCCCTGATGTTACCCGTTCCGGATTTTCTAGCCCATTGTACATCCCTAAAAACTCCTCACGATCGGTATCAAAACCCTGTGTTGGTGTATTGCAGCTGTAAAAAGCAAAATGATTTCTACGCTCACGGTATTCAGTTTTATGGTAGATCACACCTTTTTCAATCTCAACTTCACCCACTGAAAAATTGCGCTGGAAGTTGGTATTGTCGGTATGAGCATCCCACAGGCACCATTCAACGAAAGTGTAAAGTTTTATTTCTTTAGTTTCTGCTGAAAGATTTTTCAGGCTTAACCTTTGAATTTCGCCATTAAAATGAAGTGGTACGAAGCTGAGAAGTTCAGCAATTAATCCATTTTTTGTTCCGGCAATACGGGTATAGCCCATGCCGTGCCTGCATGAATAATCATCCAGCGGCGTTTTGGCCGGCTTCCATCCGGGTGACCAAACTGTAACGCCATCGTTAATGTAGAAGTATTTTCCACCATCATCCAGCGGTACATTGTTGTAGCGGTATCGTGTAAGCCTTCTGAAGCGGGGATCCTTGAAAAAGCTGTACCCCCCGCCGGTATTGGAAACCAGGCTGAA
>CAYNDN010000044.1:9961-16212 GCA_964395075.1 uncultured Lentimicrobiaceae bacterium
CCGAGTTGCCGAGGTAATTTATCCAGGGGTACGGAGTTTTGGGCTCAGTAATTACGTATTCACGGTTTTTATCGTCAAAATATCCAAATTTCATTTTTACAGGTCTTAAGATTAATTTTCTGGTAATTTGTTCCACCAGGTAAACTTGAGCGTTACCGAGGTGATGATAATCATAATTCCGGTTATAGCAACCGGCCACCATTGGCGCAGGACAATAAATACGGGGATAGCAACCAGAGCAGTTTGCCAGGCAATGCCAATAAATACATTCATCATGTCCTTGCCAAAATCCTTGTTTTCCATGAAGTCAGGATTTGCAGCGAGTACTTTTTCACGTATGGGTTTCCAGAACCCCCATGGCCTTACATTTCGATAAAAAGTTTCAAGAGCCAGTTCGTCTGTAGCAGGTTTAATGTATGTGCCAATGATACATCCGGCAAGTGAAATGCCAAGCAACAACGGGAAATAATAGAGTTCGAGTGTTTCCTGGAAAATCAATGGGAAAACCAGTGCAGGAATAAGTCCGGCAACCATCCCCCAGAAATAGCCATGGCCATTGAATCTCCACCAATACCATTTGAGCACGTTGGAAGCTACATAACTTCCCCACAGTGCTGACACAATCCACTGCAGCAAGCTGTTAACATCCTTCGCGTAGATACCAATTACAATACTTACCGCAACCACCAGCACACCAACGATATAATTCATCCTTTTCACCTTGTTGTTTCCGGCATCGGGTTTTACTTTCAGGTAGATATCGTTAACGATGTAGGCCTGAGCGGCATTAAGTGTTCCTGCAAAAGTTGACATGAACGCAGCCAATAATCCCGCAAGCAACAACCCGGTCAATCCAACCGGAACAAATTCTTTAATTGCTGAGGGCAGTATTTGCTCAAAGTCAATCTGACCAGCGACCAGCAGGTTTAGTTCATCATAATATAGCAGTGCAAGCACCACAAATCCTGTGATCATAAAATACCTGACCGGGTTCAGCACCGCTGAAACCATACCACTCATTTTGGCTGCTTCTTTGGGTGATTTTGTAGAGAGGATCTTCTGCATATCGTAATTTGGAGCCGGACCGGCAGCACTTACCAGGAATCCTTTAAAGAGCATCATCATCATGAAAATGCTAAATAGTGAAAATCCGTCTTCAGCAATCTTTCGATTAACCTCAGGAATGATGGCCGACCAATCCAAATCGAGCTGCCAACCAAACCATGGAGACATCCAACCTTCAGGAACCAATAAATCATTAACGGCCAGTGCATTCATGGCAATGATACCGATTATGAGGGAAGCAACCGTCATGATCAGGTATTGCAGCACATCTGTCCAAACAATACTCATCATCCCGCCAAGGACTGCATAAAATGTTGCGAATAGTGTGAATACAAATCCGTAGAGATGCGGTATGTATTCAGGTGAGATAATATCTGCCGGTAATCCGGTGAGATTGCAAACGAATTTCCACGGGATGAAGATCAGCATGAATTTTCCCAAGCCAATAAAACCGTAGGCCAAAAAACCGAGGCAGGAGATCAGGGCATACACCACCACAATATTATGCGAGAGTGAAGCTCCCTTTCCGGTTCCAAAACGGGTTTTGATCCATTCGGCACCGGTTGTTACATTAGAACGACGAAGCCAGATGGAAAGAAATACCATCAGGAAAATCTGGTTGAAAACCGGCCACAGCCATGGAATCCAAATGCTTTTGAGGCCGTAAATAAAACCCAGGGTTACCAGCCACATGGTTCCGGAAATATCGAACATACCTGATGCGTTGGAAAGCCCAAGCATGTACCATGGTAACTGATTGCCACCAAGCAGGTAGGATTTCTTGTTTTTCTGAGCGCGCTTTCGCAGAAAAGCACCTATAAAAATGGTGGCTGCGAGATATGCGCCAATAATCAGAAAATCTATAAAATGTAGTGTCATTTGATGAAGGTTTGATGATACACTTCATCAGAAAAATGATCTATATCAAATCGAAAAATTGAGTTTCTCTGTTTTTGTGCGCTGATACACATCCTTGCTAAAGATGTATTTCTGCGCCGGTTTGTGTGCCACCCCACGTTGCTTCTCGTCGAGCGGGATCACATATTTCATTTGTAAAACCTTCTTCCGGAAATTCCGCCGGTCGAAGGTTGTACCCAAAATGCATTCATACATGTCCTGCATTTCGCGGATTGTAAATTTTTCAGGCAGCAATTCAAACCCGATGGGCTCCAGCCTAACCTTGATCCGCAATCTCTCCAGTGCACTTTCAATGATTTCCTCATGATCAAAACCCAGTTCTGGTAAATCATCAACCGGCCACCAGTGTGCATCTGAGTGCTGTTGATCGGGTTTCACCTTTGTGCTATCTACCAATGAAAGGTATCCCACTGTAATCACATGATCTGCAATTTCGATATCCACATTTTCTTTCCAGCACTGGTCCTTTTCTTTAGAAAGGCGCTCCAAACCACCGAAAGTATGAAACTGTTCCATGTAAATACCTTCAAGCCCGGTTTTGTTTTTTAAAGTTCGCTTGGCGGCAGCATCCAAATCTTCACCTTCCATCACGTGATATCCGGTTAATGTATGATCGTCGATTAGCATTTCTCCGGATTTGGGACAAACCAGATTGCGCTTACTTAAAAGCACGTTGAGGCCTTTTCCGTCAAACCCGAAAATCACACAATCAACCGATAAATTTGGAATTACTTTATCCATAATTTTTTCTGTGTAATTGTTACACAATGCAAATGTAGAAAAATAATCTTACGGAAAACAAGTGTAATCTCAATTTTTTTTGATTCCAATTAAAATTATATAGATCAGCACTTTAATTACACCATATTATATAGTATCTAAACAAAGAAATAAATTTTTTAAATTTTTTTTGATTTTTTCTTGGTCGTTTAAAAAAAAATATACTTTTGTAAGTGTAATTATTACACATACATTTAAATATTGATAATCAATAATTACTAAAATAATAAATTCTTTAATAGTAAAAAATACATTTTATACAGATAAATGATCATACCAGAACACAAAATTGAGTTTACCAAAAATTAACAGTTTACGTTTAATCAAATAACTAACACATGATGAAAAAACTTTACACATCATTCAAAGCAAGAACCCAATGGCGAAAGCGGATGCTTATGCTGGGTTTGATTTTTTTGGGCACCTTAACAGGGATTCATGCCCAGTCGGTTTACACCTATTCTGGTACAATTAAGGATTCCAATGGCGAAACCATACCAGGTGTAAACGTTTATGAAGAAGGCACTACCAATGGAACCACGAGCGATATCAACGGTGCTTTTGAGCTTACATCTGCAAACCCTACTACAATTCTTACCTTCTCTTTTGTGGGGTTCTTACCCAAACAGATGGAAGCAGCAGCAGGACAAAAACTTGATGTTGTGCTCGAAGAAAACGTAGTAGCGTTGCAGGAGGTTATGGTAATTGGTTATGGTACCAAAAAGCGCAGTGAAATTACAGGTGCCATTTCTAAAGTTGAGGCCAAGCAACTGCAAAGCCTCCCGGCATCAAATGTTGACCAGGCCATCCAGGGCCGTGTTGCAGGTGTTAATGTTCTTCCAAGTTCCGGCTCACCAGGTTCGGCTTTAAAGGTTAGAATTCGTGGTACCGGTACCAACGGTAACTCCGATCCGCTTTACATTGTTGATGGTATGCGCTCGGGCGACATCTCACGCATCGATCCTTCAGATATCGAATCTGTGGAAATTTTAAAAGATGCAGCTTCTGCTGCTATTTATGGTGCTGAAGCCGCAAATGGTGTGGTAATGATTACGACTAAAAGTGGTAAAGCGGGTAAAGGCAAAATCAACTATAATTTCCAGTATGGTATTCAAACTCCTGGTAAACTTACCGAAGTAATGGACGCTAACCAATGGACTACATGGATCAATGAAGCCAATGTGGGTGTTACTGTTCCTGAAAATCCGGAATACAACACCAACTGGATGGAAGAAATCACAAGCACAGCTCCGATGCAGAAGCATTACCTGTCTTTCTCCGGTGGAAATGATAAATCAAAATACATGGTTTCAGGTTCATATTTTAACCAGGACGGTATTGTTGGTAAAGAAAAATCAAATTATGAGAGGCTAACACTTCGTTTTAACTCAAGCCACGACATCAAGCCATGGCTGGAAGTTGGAAACAATGTTACTTATGCCAACACAAAACGCGAAGCAGTTGCTGAGGATGATGAATTTGGTGGAATGGTTGTAGATGCTTTGGCCATGGATCCAACTACACCTGTTACTTATGCCAACGGCTTTTTGCCTGAATTTGGACAGGCCGCTCTGGATAATGGTTACAACCTCCTGCGGGATGGCAATGGAAATTACTACGGCCTTTCAGAATTCGTAACCGGTGAGGTGGCTAACCCAATGGCCAAGTTGGCCATACAAACTGGCGAAACCACACAAAACAACCTTTTTGGTAATGTTTATGCTAAAATTAAACCTATCAAAGGCCTGACATTTACCACTCGCGCCGGTATTGATTACACCGAACAATTATTTGCAGAATGGTACCCCACATACTGGTTCTCAGGCGAGAGAAACAATACTACGCCTAATACCCGCGACAACACCAACCACTGGTACACCTGGGTTTGGGAAAACTTTGCCAATTACGAAATGAACTTCGACAAGCACAACATCAACCTGTTGGCTGGTACTTCAGCACAATCATATACAAGCAGATACCTCAATACACTTTCAGGACCTATGTTCCAGGAAGATGAAGACTTTGCACAACACGGACCAGTTGATGTTGACGGAACCGTTAGCGGAACAAAACAAATGGAAAACCTGAACTCCTATTTTGGTCGTGCATCTTACAACTATGCTGGCAAATATATGCTGGATGTTGCACTTCGTGCTGATGGTTCATCATTGTTTGCTGAAAATAACAAATGGGGTTATTTCCCGTCAGTTGCAGCAGGCTGGATCATTACAGAAGAAAATTTCTTTAATTCCGGTATTGTTGATTTCTTGAAGCTTCGCGCAAGCTGGGGTCAGAATGGTAGCCTTTCAAACCTTGGACCCGACCAGTTCCGTTCGTTAATTACAACAGCCGGTATCAAGTATCCAAAGCCGGGTGGTGGATATTACACAGGTGCTGAACCTGAATTGTTGGCTAACCCTGAATTGACCTGGGAAACATCAGAACAGGTGGATATCGGTATCGACATGCGCTTTTTCGAAGGCCGTTTAACATTTGCTGCTGACTATTACAACAAAACTACCAAAGATCTGCTCACACCGGGTTCACCTCCACTATCAGTTGGTAACAATGCACCATTCGTAAATGCCGGTGACGTTCAAAACAAAGGTTTTGAATTTGAACTGGGATGGCGCGGTGGCGAAGGCGACTTCCAATATAATATCGGTGCAAACCTCACAACAATTAAAAACGAGGTTACATATCTTAATCCATTGCTGGAACGTGTATCAGGCGCTGGTGTAGGAACAGGCTGGACAGCTACTTATTTCGAACAAGGACAACCCATCTGGTACTTCCGCGGATACGAAACCAATGGCATTTTCCAAAACCAGGCACAAATCGATCAATATGTTGCTGATAATGGCCTGACTGGTTATGCTCCTGTACCGGGCGACCCAATTGTTGTTAACACCAATGGTGATGATGTAATCAATGAAGACGACCAGACTTACATTGGTGATCCTCATCCTGATATGCTCTTTGGTGCATATTTCAACTTTATCTACCGCCAATGGGATCTGAACCTCTTCCTCCAGGGATCTGTTGGTAATGATATCCTGATGGCGTGGAACCGTACAGACCGCTCAACATATAACCGTCCTGAATTCTTCTTCGAAGACCGCTGGACAGGTGATGGATCTACAAATGACTGGTTCCGTGCTGATCCTTCAAACCCATTTGCCTATAACAGCGACCTGATGGTATTTGACGGCAGCTATATGCGCATAAAACAAATCCAGTTGGGTTATACTCTGCCAAGCAAGGCAATCAATACCCTCAAGTTAGATAACCTGAGATTGTACGTTTCGCTGGATGATTATTTTACGTTTACCAAATATCCGGGAATGGATGTTGAAGCAGGAAGTAATAATGACAACAGCCAGGGTGTTGATCGTGGTGTATATCCTGTGCCAAAGAAATTTATGATGGGCCTACAGATTTCATTGTAAAAATTAATCAAGTTGAAAACCAATAAAAATACAGATATG
>CAYNDN010000045.1:0-16121 GCA_964395075.1 uncultured Lentimicrobiaceae bacterium
CAACAAGCTTTCTCTGGATTCCCTGGAACAGTATGCCAATTATAAAAGAGAATAGACGATGAAGTGGAGGCAGGTGATCATGAAAAAATGGAAAAAGAATTTGGCGACTTGTTGTTTTCACTGATCAACTATGCAAGGTTTATCGGGGTAAACCCTGAAGATGCTTTGGAACGCACCAATAAAAAGTTTATCCGGCGGTTTAAATACATCGAGGAACAAACCCGGAAAAACGGCAAAGGGCTCAAGGAACTTTCGCTGGAAGAGATGGACGAATTTTGGGATGAAGCTAAAACACACGAATAAGCCGCTTAACTGTTGCAGGATTCTTCGGCTCAATTTTAATTTTATTGAAAACATTTTTCGTTTTTTTTCATTTACAATAATCAGCATTTCAATATTTAAAGTTTGATTACCAACAATCGATTTCAATTATTTAAAGCAATTGCCCATCCTTTCCTGATGATTTTGCTCATATTGACATCCATGAATCATGCGATTGCCCAGGACTGCGGCAGTGCTTACCTGAAGCTAAACAAGCAATATCTCCTGAGCTACATTGATGATGCCGGCGATATAGCTACTTCACCCCTGCGCTGGGATAAAAACCACTGGCTGGGTTTTGCAGGTGTTACTGCGGCAACATTGGTGGTTCATTCGCAGGATGACCAAATCAGAGATTTTTTTCAGCGTAACCGAACCGACCAGAAAGATGAATTCACCAAACACTTCTTTGATCCACTCGGAACATATTATCTTGTGGGGATTGTGGGAGGTATGTACATTTATGGGCTGGCCGCCAAAAACCAAAAAGCTGAAACAGCGGCGTTGCTTACAGGGAAAGCGGTTGCACTTACAGGTGCTTATACCCTCCTTTTTAAAAACCTTTTTCAACGCAAACGGCCTTATGAAGCTGATCCCCCTGACCCAAACTACTGGGGTGGTCCCTTTGACGGGTTTCATCATAATTCCTTTCCTTCGGGGCACACTTCGGTGGTATTTGCTGCAGCAACTGTTTTAAGTGGCTATTACCACGAAAAAAAGTGGGTAGGGATAACTGCTTTTTCATTGGCCGGGCTGGTTGCCATCTCGCGAAATTACGATGATAAACACTGGGCAAGCGACATCGTAGCCGGGGCAGCACTTGGTTATTCCATCGGCAAACTGGTTTGTAACAAGCAACGCAAAAAAGCCCTTCAGGTAACTCCATATGGAAGTTTATATGGCCAGGGGCTTACACTTACCTATCGGTTTTGATTGATTGGGACCTCTAAGGTCACAATTTGTGATCTTAAAGAATTTATCGAGAGGCCAACATTCAAAATACCTGCCTTTCGCTTTCACCGAACAGGGCGTTGCCATGCTTTCGAGTGTACTCCGGAGCAAGCAGGCCATCGAAATGAACATACAGATTATGCGGATTTTTGTGAGCATGCGAAAAATGATTGCTACCAATCAGGAAATCCTTGAAAAGCTGGAGCAACTGGAATCCGAAAATACAGAACAAAATGCGCAGATTGCAGTAATTTACGAAACCATCAAAGAATTGATTGAACCGAAATACAAAAACAGAAAGCAAATTGGATACAAGGTTGGAAAAGATAAAACTTGAAGTCGCAAAATGCGACCGCAAGTTGGGGTTTGCAGGATTTTTTTGGGCTACGTCCAAAGATAATCAGCCCGAATTATCGGACAGTCGGGTCAGGGGTGCTATCCCTGAGGCTGCTGGGTTGAATGCAAATATAGTTAACTTTGGCCATTACTAGTTTAGGCAAGTAAAACAAGCACAGATGATTAAAAAGGTTAAAATAAAAAAATTCAAAAAGCTTGAAGATATCGAATTTGAGCTCACTGAAAACGTGGTATTGGTTGGCCCGAATAACTCAGGTAAAACCACAGTGCTCCAGGCTTTAACATTATTTGATACAGGTATTAAAAAAATTGCTGAGCAACATCGGCGGAATTCAAACAAAAAGCAGCGTACCGGAATACCGGTTAATAAGCAAGATTTACTAGCCATTCCCATTTCATCCTCAAAATTAATCTGGCACAACCAATTCGTAAGGTCAATCGATAGGATTGGAAAAAAACAAGACACTAAAAATGTTCTCATCGAAATTGAAGTAGAAGGTATTGATGAGAATGGGGTAGGTTGGTCAGCCGCTTTGGAGTTTGATTATGCAAACAGTGAATCATTTTACGTTAGGCCATTGCGAACCACTCCTGATGGGAAATACAGAAAGGAAATCCATCAAAAGGCCTTTGATTTCAAAATAGCCTTTTTGCAGCCTATGTCAGGAATTTCCACAAATGAGGATAAGCTTACCCAGGGCTCTATTGATGTGAGGATTGGTGAAGGCAAAACGGCAGATGTGATCCGAAACATTTGCTACCATCTATTATATCCTGAAAACAATGATATCGATGCAGAGGCCTCATGGCAACAGTTGGTCACCATAATCAAGAGGAAATTTGGGGCCGAATTGGAAAAACCTGTTTTTATTCCCGAAACCGGTGCCATAGAAATGTCTTACCGGGAAAATGATCATCGTTATGATTTGGCATCTTCCGGCAGGGGCTTTCAACAATCGCTTTTGCTGTTGGCATATTTATTTACTTATCCCGGAAGGACCATTTTGCTGGACGAACCTGATGCACACCTGGAAGTAATACGGCAGCGCGAAACATATAACCTGATCAATGATATTGCCCGTGAATTAAAATCACAATTAATTATCGCAAGCCATTCCGAAATTGTATTGAATGAGGCTGCTGAACGTGATACCGTAATTGCCATTTACGACAACCACTGTTTCCCGATTAATGATAACCAAACACGCAGCCAGTATAGAAAACTCCTAACAGAAATTGGCTGGGAAAAATATTTGTTTGCCAAGGAATATGGCCATATCCTGTTTTTTGAAGGATCTACTGATTACAAAATTTTAACTGAGTTTGCGAAAATAACAAAGCACCAAATTTTGCCATATCTCGAAAAAGCAAATGTTCAATATACATCCGATAATGTGCCGAGTGGTGCCCAAAATATATTTCATGGTTTGCGGAAAAGCTTAGATGGGAAACTAAAAGGCTATGCGCTATTTGCCAGGTTAGATAAACATCCTGACGATAAGATTTTAAAAATTAAAACATTGCAGAAAAGAGAAATTGAAAATTACCTGAAACTCCCTGATGTTTTAACACGCTGGGCTGCAAGCCTGGGCGAAAGCAACCTGTTTGTTAATTACCCTGACACAATGAAAACTTGTATTGAGGAAAACACAATCCCGGCAATGCTCAAAAATCCTGATGATAACAGATGGGATGATTGGAAAGTTTCCGATGAATATATACCTCAAATTGTAAATTGTTTTGCTGCAAAACCAGAAATTAACAAGAACTTGCTGAAAGGCCGTTACTATGAATTGGTGAAGTTTATGAAGCCTGAAGAAGTTGACCCTGAAATCATAGAGGTACTCGATGATATCTATAATTTGATATTTAAACCTAACAATGAAAAATAACCCAAACTCATACCACCACAACCAAAAACGTGCACACATCCCCTCGCGGGAAGAAGCCGGATACGAAGATGCCAACCCTGAAGTGCAGGAAGGCAAAGAAAAACTGGACCTCCCCAAAAATCCTGTGGTACACCGCGGGCAAAACCCCGAACTGTTCTGGATGGAAAAAGGACAAAAAAGCAGGCTCCTTCATCACCATTGGCGAACCCGATGTGGAATTGGTGGAAGAAGGGTTTATCCGATCTGGCCAAACAAAGTACCCGCCGCAAAGCCGAGCTCACCCTCAAAATTGAAATCGACGATGAAGCTTTCGACCGGCTTTACGGTTTCCGCTCACATCCGATCAAAGCAAAGCGAGGCCAGCGCATTGCAGTGCGGGTAATCAGCCAGTTTGGGGAGGAAAGCACGAAGGTTTTGGTGGTAGATTAGAAAATGTTTGATTAAAAAGATGTTAAATTAGTTGATAATATTAACCAATAGCTTAATTTTGTGCGCAGAAATTGTATTTTAATAAAGGAAGAGGAATTCCGAAAGGTTTATATTGATGAGAATAAATTTCCGTCTTTTAAAGAAGTTTTGGATAGTGATGAAAAATTCAAAGCGAAGTTTGCTTATCGTGTCGAGCAGATTAGCAAAGGTATGACCAATAAGGATGTGTATGAAAAACTTTCTGGTTATGATGATTTGTGGGAGATTAGGCTATTTAAGCAAAGCAAAGGTCGTAATCACCGAATTTATTGCAAACAAATTGAAACAGAAAATGCTATCATTCACATCATTTTAATTGAATTATTTTTAAAGAAAAAATCAAAGGGAATTCCTAAGGAAATTAAAATAAGATTAAAAGAAATTCAAAATTATGAGTACGAGATATAGTAAAGAGCAAATCAAATCATACTTTGATGATTTGTTTGCCATCAAAACAATAGAGGAGAAAATTGAAAACGAAGCCATGATGCTTCACTTTCGTGTGATGCAATTGGTGGAGCAGGCCATGGAAAAAAAAGGATGGACTAAAAAGCAACTGGCCGAAAAAATTGGCACATCACAAAGCTATTTAACCCAGCTGTTTTTTGGCGATAAAACAACCAATTTAAAAATGATGGCAAAGTTTCAGGAAGCACTGGGGGTAACTTTTAAATTGAATACGCAATATGCTGATGAAACTTTTGTAGCATGGAAAGTACATAAAACACCACCATCAGAAAATACCGGATTTAGACCATCAGAGATTCATAAGCAAATTTCAAAAGAATCTTGCAAAGAAGAAGCAGCTTAAATTATGAAAGCAAAACAATCACCATTAAAACTTCGCGACTTTACCGTTTTTAGAAGCCATGTTGATTTTGTGTCAACCGAAAACCCCAAAACGGTAAACCTTTACGATTTACCAATAAATATTGATTTTGAAATCTTTGAACCTGATGAAAGTGGAAGTTTGTTGCGTTTGGTAGAAATGGTTTTATCCGTAAATAAATCAGGCCGGAAGCCAGGCTATAAAATTGATATTCGTGTTTCCGGGGTATTCGAAGTTGAAAATACCGGTAAATTACCTGATTCGACGATTCATAATTTATTGGGAATTTCTACGATCAGCCTTGCAATTAGCAATATCAGAGGATATTTAAAAAACATTACTGCTTATGGCGCTTATGGATCTTATTTGTTGCCTTCAATCGATATTAACCAATTATTAGACAGCAAAATATCAAAAGAATAAACTGGATTGTGCTTCTTATTAAACCAATGATATCTGTGGTTTTGTATGATAACTTTCCTTTTTGTAAAAACGGAGTAAAAAATCAAGGTTTTCCTTTAACAATCTATTGTTCTCATCATCCGGGAATAGTGGCAGTTCCAGGTCGTAATTAGCAATCACATATTCAACCAGCTCCTTGCTCAGGCTATCATCAAAAATCATGTTTACGGCATCACGCCTATCATGTTCCGGGTTGAAGCACGGGTTGTTTTTATCCGAAATATATTCACCAAGAAAGGCGATTTCCAATCCACTGTTTTTGTTAAAAAATACAATAATGTTCGATTCGTCTTTATGCTCACCCTCAGTCAATTCATTATCGATTTTGTTGGTAAAAAGGGGGGCGGTCTCCTCCTTTTTCCCACTAACTTTTTCATTGTGAAATCTGTTGAAGGCATTAAAAAATTCATTTACCTCCGTCATCTTCACGAAAAACTGTATGGGCTTTCCTCCATTAAATTCCAGGAAAAACCCGTGTTGCATGTCCAGCATTTCGCGCTGTTTTACTTCCTCAACAAATATGTTCGCAGCATGAATGTCGGAGCTTTCTTCGAGCAACATTTCGTCGTCGAACAACAGGTCACTGGCTATTACAATGAATTCATCAATTTTATTACAAACCTTCAGATAGAAATAATCTGATTTAGAAGGTTTTTCGTATGGATGAAATTCAAGCCATTCCTGAATATATATTTTATCTGATTTCATTTTATAAAAACTTTTGTATGCAAATAGCCAATAATTTAATTTTCCAATAACTAATAATCAAATAGCTCACTACCTGTACACAACCTGCAACGTACTCCTGCTTCTTTGCTCCAGGAAGACATCACATCCGGTAAGTTTTTCCTTTACAATTATATCGGTAAAATGGCGGATAGTGAGTAGTTCCAGCCCTTCGTTATAGCGGATTTCAAAACGATCCTGCAGGGCATCAATCAGTTTGCCGAGTTTGTGGCCCGGATTATTTATGCAGGCTGTAAAACTGATAGCAGAATTTTGCATCAGGTTGAGTTTGATATTTAAATCTTTGAAAGCACCAAAAAGCGTGTGCAGTTCAGCTTCGGTGATAAATGAAAAATCACGCGCCGAAAAAGAAACCAGGACCTGATCCTGTTTGAGAATAAAAAATGGCAGGATGTGGTCTGATTTTTCGCTGGCCTGAATAATTGTTCCAGGTGAGTCAGGGTTAAAAAAAGATTTGATTTTGAGCGGAATGTTTTTGTTTTGCAATGGTTTTATGGTTTTTGGGTGCAGTATCTTTGCCCCGTAAAATGCCAGTTCGATGGTTTCGCGAAATGAAATGCGGTCAATTTTCAGGGTATCATTGAAATACACAGGGTCCGCATTCAGAAGTCCTTCCACATCTTTCCACACAACTACTTCTTCGGCCTCCAGGCAATGCGCAAAAATGGATGCTGTAAAATCAGAGCCCTCCCGACCGAGTGTGGTCCTGTTTCCATTTTTGGTGCTTGCTATAAATCCCTGGGTAATGATTACATGGCGCGGATTCTCTTCAAAAATTTGGCGCACATTTTTGTTGATCAGCCCGCAAGTTTTTCCCCAATCCACATTTGCATCCCTGTAATGGGCATCGGTTTTGATAACGGTTGGTGCCGGAAGCAAAATATTCCTCAATCCGCTGTCATCAAAATAAGCACTGATGATGGCAGTAGAAATTAATTCGCCGTAAGGCACAATCCGGTCGTAAAACTCATCGTAGCTGAAATCGGTCATTGCCGCATAATCACGCACATTGCCCATTAATCCTTCCAGCAGGCTGAAAGCCGGATTTCCCTCATCTTCGAATAATCCATCCAGGATCTTTTTGTGGAATTGTTCAATAAAGGCAATCTTCGCTTCCAGAATGGGATTTTTGTACCAGGCAGCTTCCACCACTACCTCAAAAGCATTGGTCATTTTGCCCATGGCTGAGAAAACCACCACCAGTTGTTCTCCATCATGCCTGCTGAGTATTGAAGCTACATTCTTCACTGCATCAGCACTTTTAACCGATGCCCCGCCAAATTTGAAAATTTTCATACCTGGATTATTTGAATCGACAAATTTATGGAAAGTGAGGTAAAGAACACTGAGGTCATAGAAATTATTGGAAGAGACGCGATTAATCCCGTCTGTATTGTGGCCAATACAACATCTATTATTTTTTGTTAGCCCAAAAAATCACAAATCTTCTCCATAGTCGTCTTTCTGATATTTGATAATCGCTGATCTTAAATCAACTATAACATCTCAAATCACACAACCTACTTCTTTTAGCATTGCTTAACGTGAACCAGGGTTCATAGCGTTATTTCAATTGCAGAGCAATGGATTATTAGAAAATCAGCAAATTGAGTTTATGTAAATCAATAAGATTTCTTTTTTATTCCAACTTTTCAGGCTACAAACTCCGAGGGTATTTATGCCTGGCTCATAATGATTCTTTTATTCCCTTTAGCATTTCATTTATTATTTTCCTCCCATCATCCATTGGTATATCATAGTTTTGAGCCCAGTTCACCACAATTTCATCATCGGCAATTGAATTTATTTGCCGGTCAAGTATTTCTATCACCCTGTTTTTAACATGTGCAGATTTCTGAAGATATACCCCGATTTTCCTACCCAACATCCTGGATCCAATCCGGCGCTGATCAAAAGGCTCCATTTCGAACAGGTCGTTGTGATGTTCGTAAAGTTCATCCGTTGCCATCTCAAAATATTTTGAAATGATCAGGTATATATCATCCAAATCCTGGTTTCTGATTTCAGGACGATCATTCCATGAAATCAACTTTAACATGGCTATGGCCGGCAAGGGCGGAACATCCACAATCAGCTGTTCGTCTAGCTTAATTTTTTCGGTGTGTTCAAGTATTTCACGATACCCCAGTACAACCAGGTCTATTTTCCGTTGTGTGAAACTTTCTTTGTCTTTCTCTTCCACCTCCCCAAATGGCAGCAGGTCGATGGCGGTACTGTAACCGGGATGGTAGAGGGTTAATTCGTCTTGTTTTTTATTAAAACCTTTGGCAATCATAGCCTCTTTGATGGCATCAAAATCGCTTAGTGAGGAAGCCATCACCGCAAAATCAATGTCCTTTGTTCCGCGTGGTGGCCGGTGGCCTTCCTGCATAAGTTTAACCGCAATGGCCGTGGCTCCAATCAGGTAATATGGAGTTTGATGTCTGATCATAACCTCATCAATGAGCGCAAACACCTCTTTAAAATATGGAAATCCAAGTGCTCTAAAACTGTTTTTCAAGGAATCTTTCATAAATCAGCCTTGCCGTTTCCTGGCATCGTTTTTCATTTTTAAGCATCAAATCAGCATATACCAAAAGTGGAGGCACCAGATTGCTTTCTTCCTGATCACCAATCCAGAATTTTTTATAAACCACTACATCACCATTTTCATCCGGCAACAATCGATATTTCTTCATGAGTTCCGGTTTCAGTTCTTTGGTGTAAAGCGTATATTCAGCCGGCCTTAAATAGTCAGTCAGGGTTTCAGCAGCCGGTTCACCACCCCATTGTGTTAACGGGGTGTTCAGTTTAAGATTTTTCCAGTTTATATAATTTTCCTGGTTAGCAAACCGGAATTTACCCAGATCAATTGCTGGTTTTAACACATCCTGATAGGTCGTGAGCCATTTATCGAGCAATTCCCTTTTATTGATCAGTGCTTTTTCCTTTTTGTTTTTCAGGACGATAAAACCACTTGCTTTTAAACCGTTGAAAACGTTGCTTACATTTCCAAGCGCAGTTCCTGTTTTATCAGAAATTACGCGATAATTCTCCTTGACCAATGCCTGGTTATTCAACAAATGGAAAACCACCTGCAGACCCATCCTGGTGAATGCACGGTTAGGTTTTTCTTTTTGGGGGAGCAATGGTTTTTGCGTTTCTACCCACACCATTTTGCCTTTGGTGTTAAAATAAATGTTCCCGTTTCCTTCGAGCCATGCAATGTTGTTTTCGCGCAATATCTCCTTCACCTTTGGGTAGATACGCGTTGCACAAATCATCATGTTTTGTTTCGTTTTTAACTTCATGACAATTGGTGCGAGTTGGTTTTTACGCAATTCGCTTTTTATTTCAACTTCAAACCGAATGGGCTTTTTATCAATCATTAGCTTGATTATCCCATCATATTGTTTGTCAGACAATTTTTCCAAGGTCGCTTTTATTCCGATATTATTTTTTAGGTTTTCTAATGCGGTATGTACAATTTCTGCTTCCTTCATGTTCACAAATTTAATATGTTCACGATACATGAACGATTAATAATTGTGAACAAAGCTAAACAAAAATTTTGGATTCTCATATGTTGGAAGGTAATAATGTATTCCTTTTGAATGTTGTTCGATACGAAAGTGGATGGTATGCTTGATTTGCATAATTTACAACGTGGGTTAATCACCCTTGTATAGATAATCATCCCGATACACACATCTTACCACTAATGTCCAATGGAGATACATACCCTAAAATATCTCAACCTTTTAGTCGTTTGGTAACCTGAATTAGCAGGCATAATTTGGTAAAAGTAATTCGTAGCATGAATATCAAAACGTTAGAAACCAACCTGGTTCTTATTATCCTATTGTTTCCTCTGTTTTCCTTCGCTCAACAAACCCGGATTTACGATGATCCTGAGGCGTCATACAACTTGGGCCTCGATCTGATCGAAAAAAAGCAGTTTGGTGCTGCACAGGATGTGTTCCATGATTTGTTGGATGGCCTCCCTGCCGGCGAATCAGTGATGCGGCTCGATGCCCAGTATTTTGATGCGCTGTGCGATTACAAACTCGAGCATCCCGAAGCAGGGCGAAAGTTTAAAAACTTCATCCGGTTTTATCCTGATCACAGCAAAACCAACGAAGCCTGGCTTTATCTTGGATATATCAAATATGAAAACCGGCGGTATCGCGATGCCATCGAAAATTTTTCGAAGGTTGATCCATTCCTGCTTTCACCTGAGCAAATGTCGGAGTATCTTTATAAATTGGGCTACAGCCATATACAACGCGATGAATACGACAAAGCCAAAGAAGTGCTCTTCCCGATACTGAAAGCCGAAAGCGATTTTCGGGATGCAGCCAATTACTATTACGCGCACATTGCTTACATTGAACAGGACTATGATAAAGCATTGCAGTATTTCGGCCAACTCGATAAAAATTCAGAATTCGGTGAGGAGGTACCTTTTTACCTGCTTCAAATCAATTACACCAAAAATAATTATGATGAAATTGCGAATATTGGCCCCGATGTAATAAAAAACGATATTTCGGATAAAAATAAAAAAGCCGAGGCAGCAAGGATCGTGTCGCAGGCTTTTTATATAAAAGAAGATTACAACAAAGCGTTGAGTTATTTTGAGGTTTATAAGGAAAATACCCGAAAATCTTTTACAAGGGAAGAAAATTATCAATTGGCTTTCGCTTATTATCAAATCAACGACTACGAAAATGCCATTACTTATTTCCAGAAAGTGACCGGAAAGCAGGATGAAATGTCGCAAAATGCATTTTATCATCTGGCCGACTGCTACCTCCATACCGAAGAAGATATGTTTGCACAAAACGCCTTTTATTCGGCATACCAAATTGAGGGCAATGAGCAAATTCGTGAAGATGCACTTTTCAATTATGCCAAATTAACTTACGAAATTGCCTACGACCCCTTTAATGGTTCCATCGGAGCACTTACACAATACATTTCTGATTATCCGGGCTCTGACAGGATTGACGAAGCTTATTTGTATTTAACCAACATCTTTTTATCAACCAAAGACTACCAAACAGCCATTAATGCTATTGAGCGGATCAGGGTGAAAAACCGTGACCTGAAAGCTGCTTATCAGCGAATAACGTATCAGCGTGCCATTCAGCTTTTTAATGCAGTGAAATATCAGGATGCCCTTGAGAATTTCAATAAATCGCTGGCCAATAACTACGACAGTGAAATTACTGCCAGGGCCAGATACTGGACAGGTGAAACACACTACAGGCTGGGTAATTATACAAAAGCCATCGATTATTACGATGATTTTATGGTTTCGCCGGGAGCTTACCAACTGGATATTTATCCCATGACCAAATATAACCTGGGATATGCCTATTTTAAGTTGAAGTATTATGACAATGCCGTTTTAACGTTTGAGCAGTTCGTGAGCAGGCCCATAAGAGGCAGAGAAGAATTTGTGACCGATGCAAGGCTAAGGATGGGCGATTGCTATTTTATTACACAAAACTATGGAGAGGCCATTAAAGAATACGAAAGAGCCATTAAAAAAAACTCACCGGATACTGATTATGCCTATTTTCAGAAAGCCCTTTCAGAAGGAGCACTTGGGGATAATGCTTCAAAAATCAACACCTTAAAAATGATCACCCGGGAATATCCCAGCTCAAATTATACGGATGATGCCTATTACGAAATTGCTGAATCATACCTGTTGCTTAACGATAACACAAATGCACTGAGCTGGTACGATAATACGATTAACACTTTTCCAAATAGTAGTTATGTAATAAAAGCCCTGCAAAAAATCGGTTTGATCCACTACAACCAAAACGATTATGAGGATGCACTCAGCACACTAAAGAAAATTGTAAAAGACTACCCCGGAACCCCGGAAGCCAACGAAGCACTTGCCACCATCCGGAACATTTACATCGATAAAAATGCAGTTGGAGAATATTACGCTTATGCCGAAACGGTGCCATTCGCCAATGTGTCGGTAAGCGAGCAGGATTCGGTAACTTATCTTGCAGCCGAAATGATCTACATGAACAACAACTGCCCGGGCGCGGTTAACGCATTCAGGGGATATATGGAGCAGTTTCCGAATGGTGCATTTATCTTAAATGCAAGTTACTACAAGGCTGAGTGCGATTATAAACTGGGGAATGCTGAAGATGCCTTAACCGGCTATAATTTTGTGTTGGAATATCCCAAGTCAAGATTTACAGAAAATTCCCTTGTTCGGGCGGGAGAGCTAAATCTGCAATTTGAAGATTATGCTGCCGCACTGCAGAATTTTGTTCGGTTAGAAGAATCAGCAGATTATCAGAACAATATTACAAGTGCCGTGAATGGCCAGCTGATCTGCAATTACCATCTCGGAAATTTTGAGGAGGCCATACAAGTTTCCGAGCAATTGATCGGGATGAATAAACTCAACAACGAGCAATTGCTCAATGCCCATTACATCACCGCTAAATCGGCCCTGGCCATCGATAACCTGGAGGTTGCAACCCGCCAATTTGAAACAACCAATGAACTTTCTGATGGAGAAAAGGGAGCCGAAGCAAAATACATGCTCACATCAATCCAGTTTAAGCTGAAGAATTATGAGAAAGCCGAAGAGATGGTTTTTGAACTGGTGAATGAATACCCGGCTTTCGAATATTGGAAAGCGAAAGGTTTTATCATGCTTGCTGATATTTATGCCGCAAGAGACAATACTTTCCAGGCCAAACAAACCCTGCAAAGCATCATCGATAACTATCCGGGTGATGATTTGAAAACGGTTGCCGCAGAAAAACTTGCTGAAATTGAGCGGATTGAAGCCGCAAAGGAACCACCGGTTCAGGATACAACCGGAGAAATAAACAACCGTTAATAACTTAATCCTGAACCATTAAATGAAAAAGAACATGCAAATTCGGATTAAACAAAATATGAAGAAGTTCAGATTTATTATTTTGGTTTTTGTCCTGATGTTGGTATCTGAGGCGATGCTGAAAGCACAAAACCAGGAAGTAACCATTGTAGCACCCTACAAGCCGGTAATTTCTGATGCCTTCAAGAAATCGTTGAATCCTGTCCTGGCTGATACCGTGATTGAAGCACCAGCGGTGAGTTACAGCATTTCGAGTGAGCCGGTTTATACAGCGTATGAGATTTCCGCAATCAAACCATCGCTGATTGATGTTGAAACCGAGGAAGAAATGCGCAGGAATTACCTGAAAACCGGCTTTGGAAACTACACCATGCCTTATGTTGAATTGTTCACCAACAGCCTGAGCTCCGAGGACTTTTCCATCGGATTTCATGCACGGCATTTATCAGCACGGGGAGAAATTAAAGATTACGGAACAAGTGCATTTAGTCAGAATGATGTTGGACTGTCTGTGTCAAGGTACTTGAAAAAAAGTGTGTTTTCCGGCAAGGTTTATTATGATCGGGATGTGGTGCACTACTATGGGTATGAACCGGCCGAGTTTCCAAACGATACAATCGGTGATGACGATCTGCGACAACGCTTTTCGACCATTGGTGCGGAGTTTAATATTTTGTCGAATAAAAAACGGCAGGATAAGCTAAACTATATGGCAGGCCTCAGCCTGTATCATTTGTCTGATCTCTATGAAACCAACGAGCTTAAGGTTGGTTTGACATCGAATCTGAATACCAAAAATGAGTTTTTTGATTTTGTGGAAAAGCAGGAGTTGGGTGCTGATGTGAAAGTTGATTTTTACAACAACAATGACAGTATCCTCACAGAAAGTACAATATCGGCCGAACTGAGACCATACCTGCGACTCAATTTCGAATTTCTGGATTTGACGATAGGTGCAAAAGGAGTGATGGCTTCGGATTCTGCAAGCGATTTTTATGTGTATCCTGATATCCGCGCATCATACCAGGTAATTCCGGGGTTTTTGAGGTTTTACGCCACAGTTTCCGGTGGGCTGCATCGCAATTCGTATCGTTTTGTTACATCAGAAAACCCCTGGGTAAATCCGATTTTCCCAATGGGATTTACCAGCACAAAATATGATTTCAAAGGTGGGGTAACCGGCAAAGTGAATGCTTCGATCGATTATAATTTTAGTGTTTCTTACGCCGAGATTGAGAACATGCTGTTTTATAACAACGATTTTGTCAGCCCTTTCAGCCCGGAGGTTGCGCTAAATTTTGGCAACAAATTCACAGGTATTTACGATGATGCAAAAGTTACCACTGTGTCTTTGGAACTGGGGCATCAGCAAACCCGGTTTTTCAACCTGCTTTTCAGGGCCAATTACCGGGATTACCAAATGACAACAGAGGCAAAACCATGGCATTTGCCATCGGTTGATGCAAGCTTGTCGGGGAGGTATTTCTTTACGGAAAAGATATCTTTTAGCGGCGACCTGTTTTTCCAGAGCAACACTTATGCAGAGATTGTGGAAGGTAGCAGTTTGAAGGTTGAAGAAATTAAAGCGTTTGCAGATTTAAACCTGGGCGGGGCATATCAAATTAATGACCGGGTGTCTGCATTCCTTACTTTGAACAATGTTTTAGGAACCCGATATTTCAGATGGTATAATTATCCTTCACAGCGTATTAATGTGATGGGGGGCGTTACATTTTCGTTTTAAGAATTGCCCTGAATTTAACAGAATTTCCAATAAGAAACTGTCGGTTTTATGTTGAAAATCCGATGGTTTAAAAACCGATTACATTTTTAACAGAAATTGTTAATAAATAGCTTTGTCGGGCTATGTAAAATGGTGAATATTAGAAAGATATTTGTTATTTTTGCAGTCGAAATTTTGGTATTTTTTTCAAAAAATTGATTATGACAGCAGAAGAAAAAAGTCTATCCTCAAACGACTATTCAGCGGATAAGATTCAGGTGCTCGAAGGCCTTGAGGCAGTAAGAAAACGTCCGGCCATGTACATTGGCGATGTAAGTACAAAAGGGCTTCATCACCTTGTTTATGAAGTTGTTGACAACTCCATAGATGAAGCACTTGTAGGTTACTGCGACCACATTGAAGTTGTGATCCATGAGGATAACTCCATTTCGGTATTTGATAATGGCCGTGGTATCCCCACCGGTATGCACGAAAAAGAAAACCGTTCGGCCCTTGAGGTTGTTATGACGGTTTTGCACGCCGGAGGTAAATTCGATAAAGGTTCATATAAAGTCTCCGGAGGGTTACACGGTGTAGGTGTTTCTTGTGTAAATGCGTTATCCACCAGGCTGGAAGCAACTGTAAATCGTGAAGGTAAAATCTTCAGACAGGTATATGAAAGAGGTAAGCCACAGGAACCGGTAAAGGTAATTGGCGAATCGACAACCACAGGGACGCAAATTACTTTTATCCCCGACGATACCGTTTTTATTGTTAAAGAATACAACTACAGTACGCTGGCTTCCAGGCTCCGCGAACTGGCATTCCTCAACAAAGGCATTCGCCTGAAACTCACCGATGAACGCAATAAAAATGAAGACGGTGAATTTGTTTCAGATGAATTTTTCTCAGAAAACGGGTTAGCCGATTTTATTGATTTTCTGGATGCTACCCGCGAAAAACTAATGCCGGAACCCATTTCGATCGAAGGCGAAAAGAACAATATGCCCATCGAAATATCCATGCAGTACAACACCTCATTTGCTGAGAATTTACATTCTTACGTGAACAACATCAATACACACGAAGGTGGTACACACCTCGCCGGATTCAGACGCGGATTAACACGTACACTAAAATCGTATGCTGATAAGTCGGGCATGTTATCCAAATTAAAATTTGATATCAACGGCGATGACTTCCGCGAAGGACTCACGGCCATTATTTCGGTTAAGGTGGCCGAACCGCAATTTGAGGGGCAAACCAAAACAAAGCTGGGTAACTCGGATGCCATGGGGGCCGTTGACCAGATGGTGAGCGAATCGTTGAGCTATTATCTGGAAGAGCATCCAAAGGAAGCCAGAACTATCGTTAACAAAGTGATTCTTGCCGCTACGGCCCGCCATGCCGCACGTAAAGCGCGTGAATTGGTGCAGCGTAAAAATGTACTTTCTGGTACAGGGCTTCCTGGCAAATTGGCAG
>CAYNDN010000046.1:0-16060 GCA_964395075.1 uncultured Lentimicrobiaceae bacterium
GCGCCGTGCGCGATCAGGCGGAGCAGAAGGCCTTCGGCAAAGCGGGATACCTGACTAATGGTATTTACGGATGGCACCAATGGATCGTTGATAATTTCACCGGATTCAGGGTCAGGTACAAAACGGGCCATACCGCCAAAAAACAGGTTATCCATCCGGTTTTCCGATTTCCGGAATACCGGCACACAAGCACTGTGGTAATGCGAAAACTGTTGTTCAAACTGTTTAATTACTTCATACCCGTCTTCATAAATATTTACCGGGTTAAGCCATGGAAAGTTCCGGTCGTATTGAAAAACCCCGCTAAATGCAGTATAGCCAAAATCGCCGTTAGGAAAAATCTGCGGAAGCAAATTATAATCGCGCCGGTGAAAATGCGCCGTATCTCTAACTTTTCCTTCATCAATAATTATGGTAGTTCCCGATTCCTTACCCAATTTGAATTTCCTGATCTCATTGGTGTATTCCTGTGTATGGCCTTTATTGGCCTGTGTTGAATAGCGGCCCTCGAAGCGGTTTCCAAAAACGAGGCAAAAAATGTTGCCGATTTTACCCAAATAACCGCCTGACACTGCCATATCCTGATTTTCGATTTGGTTGAAAAATTGCTTGATCTGTTCCCCGTTTTTTATGGCAAGCATCAAACCGGCCACATCAACCTGGGTTAAGTACGGAAAAGTGATATAGTCACCGGCTTCATCGCTCCACCCGTATCCTCCTGTTAGCATCAACAAATTTCCATCCTGGTAAAACGACATGTTGGTAGATTGCATTTGTTCAAAAATGCTTTGGGGTAAACCATCCAATGGGCGGTGCCAAACCTTTTGGATTTCCGGGTCTATTACAATTAAACTGCTATTGGAAAAAGCTTTTGGATAAGCCCGGTCTGGCCTGTGATCGTGCAAGCCATCAGTTCTTCCGCCAATGATTAACCACTGCCCGTCATTAACGGCATGCGTGAATGAATTAAGTGCAGGAGCCTCAGAGAAGTTTATTTCACTGATTTCAACATGCAAGGTATATTCCGGCTTTTGATTTTCGCAGGAAAAAAGTAAAAACAAAAGCGGTATTCCGAATGTTAATAGTTTTAAGTTTTTCATGAATTTAAACTTATGTTGCTATGTATGTTGCAAAAGTAACATCGTAAAAACAATTTAAAACCTTTCATGTTAATTAGATTTGAAATAATGAAAAAGTCCTTTATGTCGAAGATTACACACAATTTCCCGCTCTTTCCAATTGGTCTGATCGTGTTTCCCGGAGAGGTTCAACCACTGCATATTTTTGAGCACAGGTACAAAGAATTGATTGCCGAGATTGAAGATTCGAATGAGGTGTTTGGGATACCGTTTATAAATAATGGAGTGATATGCGAATATGGTTCTGGTGTGGTGTTGCACAAAATCCTGGCAAAGAGCCCAACCGGCGAAATGGACATTCTCGTGCGAGGAGTTAATCTTTTTAAGATAAAATCGATAGAAGAAAAACTTCCCGGAAAAATTTATGGTGGCGGTACCGTTGAATTTCTTGATGAGATGAATATAACTGTTTCAACAACACTCAATAAGCTTTACCGAACATACAAGCATCAACTTGCCTCGATAAATAAAAATAAAGAAGAACCACCGCAGTTAATAACCCCGAACCAGATTCTGGATATTGCAGGCCAGTTGCCACTTGAAAACGATGAGAAATATGAGATACTGAAATCGGAGAGCCATGAAATCAGAGAACAACTTATTGAAGAAAAACTCAATTTTTTGCTGATGATCAATAAAAAGCTTGAAGAGGTGGGATACCGGTTTTATCTCAACTGATCCTCTGCTTCAGCATCAACCACTTCAAATATGCATGAAATTCTCTCACCGTTCCCGGTTAGCCGATAGAATTTTCCATTCTCGAACAACAATGCCTCGGGCACTACCTTTTCTGTTCTAATTGGAACATCGATGGCTATTACTTTTCCATCAAACAACGAAATCATCCGCTTAACTTCAGTGTGGGCAATGATGATTTTTGAGGCTTTATAAAACTTTAGAATATTTATCACCTGCCTTTCGGTTATGCTTTTGTTTTCGCTAAACCCATCCAAAATGTAACCCCTATACCAAAGTGGCCCATCTTTATTAAGCAGAAGGTTTGTAAGATTGGCATCAGGCATGGGGGTATCAGGATTTGCCAGGAGAAATTCTCTGATTAATTCATTTATATTTTCAAGCGATACCTGTTGTTTATGAACCGCTGGTGATATACCTGCATGAGAATAAATGCAATCGTTTATTTTTATAACTGTATTTCGTGTTCGTAGCCATTTCCCTAAAACCGCATCCATTCCGTAAAAATCAGCGTGTTCGCGCATAAAATATTTGGAGAAAAATTCGTATTTGCGGTTCAGGTAGCGGGTATCGTTAAGCATAATCATCACCTCGTGGTTACCCAGTAGCAGGTGAACCCGACCCCCGTATTTGCGCGCTTTCAGGTCAAGTTGGTTGATTAACCACAAACTTTCGGTTACTTCATTACCACGGTCAAATACATCGCCAAGAAACACCAAATGACCATCTCCCCAGATCCAGTTATGGTTTTTATCGATTACCTTGTTAGTTATCAGATAATTCACAAGTGCGCTATAGTGCCCATGTATGTCACCAACTGCAAGTACTTTATCCACATCATAATACACAGTTGGGTTGTACATGTTTTTCCTGGTTACGGTATATGTATTGGTGTCGTTTGAAAAACCTTCAATTGTCGTGATGTCGTCATCAACGGGGATAATTTTTTCTGTTTTTACCGGGAATCCTTTTTCCACATCATAAAACATATAATATATGCTGAGCAACGAATCGTTGAGCCATTCAATATGAGGGCCGTCAGTGCAGGCGGGCAGGCCGGAGTAAAAATTCTGCGTTTCGATGATATGAACCAGATAGGCTGCAATGTCAGGGTAGTTGCCCATATTAGCATAATCTAAGGCTGAGAAGCCCTTATCATTTTTATGCTGTACGATTGCCCCGTTTTCAACAAGTTGCTTAACACTTTGCATACGGCCGGATTTAGCCGCCGTAATCAGGGCAGTATTTCCGTTTTTCACTGTTTTGTTCAGATCGGCACCATGCACTATCAGCCTGTGAAGTATTTTCGGTTGCTTTTTTATTACTGCAAAAATCAATGGTGTTTTATTCTTGCTTACTGTATTTGGATCGGCACCCTGTGCAAGTAGTATTTTTACAGCATCATAATTGCCCTGCTTAATGGCATAATTGAGGAGTGTGTAATTGCCATTGTCGTATTGTTGATTTACATCGATACCTTGTTTAATAAAATCATACAGGAGGTGGTTTTTTCCGGATTTAACAGATCGGAAAACTTCTTTTTCGGAAACCTGGCCAAAAATGTTGCTGGCAATAAAGCCTGAGAGCATTATTAAAGCTAAAAGTCTGTTCATATAATAAATGCTGTAAATTACCGGAACACAGCATTGAAGTAAGTTAGTAAATATAATTCAGATGATCTGGAATAAGGAAAACAGTTAATTCGACTGAAAAGTTTTTTTTCCTAAACAGTTTTCCATAAATTCCTGTCTGATCCTGGATTCATTATCGATGATTTTGTAAAAGTCATCGTAAAATCTTAGAGCATCTTTCCGCTGCCGCTTCCTCAATGGTTCAAAGTTTTCGTAAAGCTGATAAATTTCATCCTTTTTGGACCTAAAAAAAGCAAACTCGATTTCCAGTTCTTCCCTTGTGCGGCAGTATCCCCTGAATAGCCTGTCCGACACTGATTCCAGTTCAAACCGCGGCAGTGGCTTCGAATAAACCGTATTAATAACCCCACACCAGTCGAAATCATAAGGAATAGCATACGGACGCTTCGAATGTTGGGCTGTGAAAAGCTTAATATTGTGCAGCGTTGAGACAGCCCAGTCAGTGTTGCCCACAAAATATTGAAACACTGCAAGTCTGCTCATATGCTGGTACCGGGTACTATCCTGCAAAAAATATTTTTGTTTGGTTTCGTCCATCCCAAGCCTGTCCTCGAGGGCATCGTCAGGTTCAATAATAAATGCAAAACTTTCCTGTGTTTTTTTTCCGGAAGGCTCATCCACATAGCTAATTATAAATGGCCGTACCCTGAAACTTGTATCGGTTAGCAGGTTTAATACCCGATAAACCAGATACTCACCCAAAACATACTGCTGGTATGCCCCTGACTTTGGTTTGCAATGCGTTACAAGCTTTACCTTATCTAATCCTTCAAATAAAGTTCCGGCTACCTGCTTCTTTTTAAAATTAAGTTTTAATGGAGGAAATGAACAGTTATCAGGATCGCGCCTGAAATTTCCTCTGGTTTCTATCTTAATGTTAAAAACCAGTGTATCAGTCCCATCGTAATACTCCAGGTAAGCGAGATGCTCGCGGCGGTCGTTACCTACATCGTCCAGAATGGTTTTAAAATCGCTGCGAAGTGTAATATTGAGCATACCATGATCCCTAAACAAAGGCAGGGCATTTCCCCTGGTGTAATCCTGAGAAAAGGCAGTAATCCCAAAAATTGATCCTGCAACCAAAAGCAGTATGGTAAGCTTTATGGGTTTCAATGTGTTGATGCTGATTGATAAAAAGCCACGCATGAAGTATTGCTAATCGTCATCTTCATCCTCCTTTTTAAATGTGAAATTATCCAGTGTTTCTGCCTCAAAGAAATTGGTTGAATATTTATCCCAGAAATAATAAATAGTAATTTCGGCTGTGTCGCGCAGGAAGTTTATTTTGCCAATCTCGACTCTGTTAATTTTCAGGCCTGTGCGCTTTTCAAGATCATCGATAAACTTTTTTTGATTTTGCGGTTTGATCAGATCGATTTTTTCGTAAATAATAGATTTACTTGACTCATGTTTGTAACTCCAGAAATACTCAATTACTATGGCAATGATGGCAAGCATCGCATTGGCAAAAAGCAGCTCAACATAACTTATGGCTTTGTCAGATAAGGCATTCATCACCGAAATACAGATAACGAGGAAAAGGTAAGTCATTTCCTTAATCGGGATGGTGCTGGTGCGATACCTGATGATGCCAAACAAGGCAAACAAACCCAGCGCAAAACCAAGTTGCAGGTCTACATTTTGAAGCAGGTATGAAAGGAAAAATACGGAAACACTAATTAACGTGTAGGTAAACAGGTATTCCTTCCGGCGATTGTTAGAATAATAGATGTACCTGACGATGATCAGGGTTATGATCAGATTAACAAGAAATCTGAACCCCATCATCAAAAAGTCGTTTTGATCAAAAAAATCGATTCCGAACAATTTCGGGTCAGTTATAAAATGGAGCATAGCCACTGTCATTATTTATCTTTTTAAGTTGCAAAAATTTTTGTTTAAAACGGTTGTATTTCAGGCCTGGTTTAACCATTAACAAACCCATGCAATATTTGCTGAAATTCATTGGCAAGATATAATTTTCCCGCAAAACATATTCCATATCCGAAAAACCTGATGTCCGGTTTTGCTTAATTTCTGCTACACATAAGCCTGGTATTCCGGCTGTTTTGTCAGCAATCCGATACGAGAGGTTTAAGTCGAGAGTTACCCTTTCAGGTTTGCTTTTATGCACCAGGGTAATCCTGTCAAAATTATTTTTTAATGAGGGATACAGTATTTTGGGCCGATAGGGGGTTATCTTTTTTATAAACTTTTTTTCGTTCTTACAAAAGGCCGTGTGTTTATTGTTGATTTTTATGCGCTTCTTGCGTGTATGACCTTTGTTTGATTTGAATTTAATTTCCAGAAAAACATCCCCTGAATTAGCGTATTCACGTTTCCTGATCTTGTAGCGGTTCAACTTCTGATTGTGATGATCGTGGTACATGTTAAACCCCATAGTATCGTAATACATTGAGTTGTATGACATGATCCGCCTGTCATTTATCTGGAGAATCCTGTATTGATGTAAAACAGCAGATAAAACCGGTTGAAGCTTTTCTATGGAGAAAATGAATTTTTTGTCGAACCTGTCCATGAGTTTCACCTGGTCCATCTCATCAAGAGAAACAGGGGCAAATTCAGGAATAATTTCACCGGTAAGGTGAGCCGCCGTGGGTGGCTCCGGCGTTAGCATAAGTCCTGTATTTCTGTTAATTTGTCCGATGTTCATGTGTGTTAAATCAGCAGCGGGCAAAAGTAAAGAAATATTTTTATCAGATGCAAAAGCCGGAACCTTACAGCGGTGAGTCCGTCAGTTTAACAGGGGCTATAAACCAACCGGCACAGATGGTAATGAAGGGCTTAACAAGGCCATCTGACTAAATAGAGCCCAACCGGTGTATGATGGGCGCTGAGATTAAGATTCAGGGGTAGTTTGAAAACCATGGAATAAAACAGATTTAGGGTCCGGCACCTTATTGGCCGGGAATAACTTTGGATAACTTCACGTATTTTACAGCTATTTTTAAATCGGGTTTGCTGCGCCTTCTTATTTGGGTTTTCATCATTAAACTTAAAACCGGTTATTGACAGATTAACATGGTTTATGCTCAAACGGCTTTTTAGGTTTTTTGATCCCGATTTCAAAATACCGGAGTGCCTAATTTCATTATCCCCGGCAACAACAAGCAATTCAGCTTTTTCTTCCATTAAAAAAAAGTCGTCCATAAAAATGAAGAATGCCTCAGTGGCAACTAACATCACCTGGCCAATGGCCACGTTTAACCGGCCAAGACCTGTCACAGCACTGCCCATCATTTTAAGGATAAACAATGTTACCTGGTTTCTGAATAATAATTTGGTGAGTACTTTTAAATGAAAATGATTCGCAGTTTTTCGAACCATCGTTTCAAAGATGTTTTGGGAGAAATTCCACGCCTGGGCTGGCAAATGCTGGCTTGCGAAATATGTGCTTGCCTGGGTTTGTTTTCCGGGGCCGGGAATGTGCTCTCTGGAAAATTGCATTTTTTTTGGGGTGTTTAACTGTGCATTAATCATGGTAGTTGTTTTTCATGTTGTACTTAAGGAAATAATTTAACTTAACTTAAATCATCAAAATTTACTGAATGATCATGCTGCAAATGTATATCGCAAAATAATTTAATGCAATCTTTAAATGTTAAATATCAGGATTTTACGCCTTAATTTTCACCTTAACTCGCTTAATTAACTTCCTGAAGTTTCACCTTAATAACCTTAAGTAATATTAATTTTAATAATGAAAATTTGGATTATTAACTTAAGTTATATTAACTTTACGGCTCAAATTTGCCAACCGGATTAGTGCAGGGCATCACCTCTTTTTATTAAAGCTACTTTATTTAATCAGGAAAACCCAGTCAGGAATCATGCTTGCTGAATTTTCATTTTTATGTCATCCAATCGAAAAAGTCATGCGCTTTGGGCATTATCTTGTGCCGGGTGTAGGACGGATTGATGCCATATTTTATGATGACAGCAGCAAATTACTTGTTGCCAAATCGCTGACCAAAGAAATGGAGGGATACCCTTATGGTAAATTAATGGATATCAATTCCGTTAGAACGGCTATTGATAAACTCAGGCGGAAACGTTCGGCATTTGAGTGGTTTACCGTTGAAGAATTGCCCTGGCATGCTTCAGGCCATGAAAACATCAACAGGGATATGATGCATTTGCTCGATAGCTTTATTTTGATGATACCCGTTTCGAGCACAGAAAAAGAAAATCTGAACGACATTATCTTTTTTTATTTTAATAAAAATCTGAGCAACCTGATGATGACATCAGATATTACGGTATCGGTTCAGCAGAAAGACCTGGTGGCAAAAGCATATAAAAATGCAGTACAAGCCATGGTTGCTGCCGTAAAAGAAGACCGGGAGGTGTGGGATGATTTTGCACCATCATTTAAGAACAACAGCCAAACGATTGAAAAACTGAGGAGCGAACTGCATCAGATGCGCAAAATGTACCAGGAACGCTTAATAGCTTCTTGCCGTTTTTACCTCGCCAATTTATCTGTTCAGTATGGCCGTAATTATGAGTTTACCAGGGATGCCATAAATCTGATTAAAACCTATGAGGGAGAATATTTCAGACTTGAAAACGCCATAAAATCCGGTGTGCGCATTGCCAATAATCTGCATCTACATGAAAGTGATGACGTGATTAAAATTGGTGAATCCTACCTGAATTTCAATACATCAAAGCGAATTGAAGAGATTAATGATGTACATCTGCAAAGTGATTTGGAGAAACCGTTTAATTACCTCAATAACCTTGAAGAAATTTGTCTCAGACTTCAGGCAGAAAGCCGTCCTGTTACCGGCAAAAATGTGGCCGAAATGATGGATCCGCCTGTAAAACCACCTTCCATAACAATGTACCTCAACAGCAACCAGGAAAAAATTTTGCGCCTTTTTAGCTTTTATGCTGAGAAGTGGAAAATCCTGAGAACCGGCTTTAAGCCTACTTTTAACCTGATCGAAAATGCGCGAAACCGCCCTCACAGAATGTAAGTTTTTTTTAGTTTATTTGATGCATGAATCGCACCTCCAAACTGTTTACAGGAAAATACATTTCACTGGATGGCCTGATGCTTCCGGGCAGCGACTTTGACTGGAATGTAGTTGAGAATACCAAAATGGCTTACGAAGTTTTGCGAATCATTCAAAGTAAACCGCTATTTCTTGAGGATCATTTCATAAGGTTTGAAAAATCAATAAAATTCCTGGGTTTACCCGATAGAATTTCATTAACTGAGGTAGCCAGGCAAATCCAAGAACTTTGCAGGAAGAATACAATTACAACCGGTAACATTAAACTGGTTTATGGGATGGGGTTATTACAAACTTCAAATGATCGCCCAAACCTGCTTATTTCGTTTATTCCGCATAAATATCCGTCAGCGGCGGAGTATCAAAAAGGAATCACTTTAAAAACCCTCCAATTGGAAAGGCCAAACCCCAATGCTAAGATCATTCATCAAAACATCAATTTACAAGTTAGCTATTTGAAAGCAAAAACAGGAGCTGATGAAATTCTCCTGATTAATCATGAAGGAGTGTTGACGGAAGGCAGCAAATCGAATATTTTTTTCATTCAGCAAAACAATATTTTAACAGCAGAAAAAAGCCTTGTACTTGCCGGTATTACCAGGGAAAAGGTGATTGAGCTGTGTGAAGAAAATGGTCTTAACCTGAAGGAATGCGAACCATCGGCTGATATTTTAAGAGAAATATCAGGGGTTTTTATCACAGGTACATCGCCGAAAATTATGGCAGTGAGGCAGATCGATGCCCATGATTACAGCACGAATCATCCTGTAATCAAGCAATTACAGCATTTATATGATAGAAAAATTGAGGATTATTTTAACTCAGTTTATTTAAATTAGCTGTTCAATTTAAAAACCTAGTGCCATGTTCAGATATTTACCTCCAATACTGTTGATTGTTTTTTCTTTAACCTGTTATTCAGCAATTTATGCCCAGCTACTTGAAGTAAAAGATGAATTCTTACAAATCAACGCTGAGGATAACGATCCGCTTTACACAACTTATGCTGCAGCTATTGACCAGTCGAGGCTGTATGGCGATAAAGCCTACAAAATGGATTATTATTCCTGCAATCAGCCTTTGAGCTACTCGTCTGATCAGGCGGGAAGGTTTTTTACCTTTTGGAAAATCGATGAAGTAGTGGTTGATAAAATGAGTGAGTTTCACCAGAGGCCGGTAGTAAAGGCTTCTTTTCCGGATTTGGCTATACTGGAATACGAGCCCTGGCCGGGGATTCAGGTACAGGAAACTTTCATGGTTTACAGTTCTAAAACATCACTCATAAGGCTGTGGGTTACCAATACATCTGATATGCCGCATGAAGTGAGTATTTACCCTGTATTGATGCTTGATGAAGATTCGTTGCAAATCGATGAATTTAATAAACCGGCAGGAGGTTACCTCACCCACAGGTACGAATCCCGGAAACGGCTCATCAGTAATTTGTATGCCAATGCCCCCTATCCTACCCATGTCCGGGATTTGTTTGCCGGCAGTTTCGATGCCTGTTCTTTCGGAGGATACCGGGGAACTATGGGTGATTTTTACAACATCATTAAAACCGATTTTTATGCCGATGACCGTTCCGATTCTTTAAATCTGGCTGAAGATGGTTACGTAAGGTTTGTTGCGCTTCACGGAAAGGTAAACCTCAATCCGGGGCAATCTGTTGATCTCAGGTATTTTAGGGGCATACAGGATCAGCAGGAAGATCCGGAAGATTTAATCAACGAAATTCAATCGCTAAAATCAAAACCCCTGCAATCTTTTGTGGATAAAAATGTCATGCTTTTCACAACAGTACCAAGAATTACTTTTAAACATGAAGATGAGAAGCTGGCATATCTTGGTGCCTTTAATCTGGCCAGGGGTTGTATGTTGCCTCCGGAGGGTGAAACAACACACAATTTTTATGTTTTTTCGCGAAACCCGCTTTGGGGTTGGGGTCATGGCCACCAGGTGCTGCACGAATCATTGAGCATGCTGGCTTATGTTTACCTCGCTCCTGAATCAGCACAGGAATCTCAGCGCGTTTACATGGAGCAGCAGGGCCATGACGGACTCATTGCATATCGCCACGGTCCGCGCGGTGCACAAACTTATCCGCATAAAGGCATGCCAACTACTTCAGCTCCTTTTTACAGCTGGATCAACCTTGAGATAGTGAAAACAAGCAACGACATGCAATTTCTGGAGGATGCTTACGAATCAGGTGCTGAATATGTGGAATGGCTTTACGAAAACCGCGATGTTGACCAGGATGGTACTTTTGAGTGGGGGCCTTACGGCATCATCGAAAATGTGCGCGACTGGTACAACGCAGTATTTCAGGTTTCGAAGGAAAGGTTTCTGGATGTGGATAAAGAAGATATTTCGGATGAACTGGAATGCCTGGACCTGAGCCTGATGGTGGTGAAGGAGTTGCGAAGTTTATCTGAAATGGCCACCATGCTGGGAAAACCCAAAGCAGCAAATAATTGGAATAAACGTGCCGAAAAGCTTTCGGAGAAAATAAATGCTTTAATGTGGGATGAAGAAAGTGGCTTTTATTATCACGTTAACCGCGAGGATCATTCATGGTTTTTTATGACCCGCGACCTGCGCAGGCAGGAGATTATCGGCTTTTTGCCATTATGGGCAGAGGCCTGTTCGCCCGAACGTGCAGAAATCCTGATAAAAACACTCACCAACCCAAACAAATTCTGGAGGAAATATGGTGTGCCTACCCTGTCAGCAGATGATGAGTGGTACACACCTTATGTGGACTACTGCTGCAAATGGAACGGTCCGGTGTGGTTGCTCTGGAATTATATGGTTTTTGAAGGACTTGTGAACTACGGTTATGATGAACTGGCACTGGAACTGGGGGATAAAATGCTGTTGGCTGTTACTACACAGCTATCTAAAAATCACAATTACTGGGAATCATACAGCCCGGATAATGAAGTGCTCAACTGCCCGCCAAACTATATCTGGGATGCGATCATGGCAAAACTGTTGATCAGGATGGATGAAATCAGGGATTAATGTATTTAATATCCGGTGATTAAAATAAGTATTTAACCGGATAGCCTGATGTGTTTATTTTCCTCTGCCTTGTACAATAATCAAAACCGTGTAAAACATAATCTTGAAGTCCATGGCCAGCGACATGTTTTCCACATATAGGATGTCGTATTTCAGACGCTGAACCATTTCATCAACATTAGAGGCGTAGCCGAATTTTACCTGTCCCCAGGAAGTAATGCCGGGTTTAACTTTAAAAAGCAACCTGTAGTGCGGGGCGCGTTTCACAATTTGATCGATAAAAAACTGCCTTTCAGGGCGGTACCCTACCAATGACATATCACCTTTTAAAACCGTGAAAAACTGGGGCAACTCATCCAACCTGACTTTCCGCATAAATTTTCCAAAAGGAGTAATCCTTGAATCATTTGTGCTGGATAGCTGTGGTGTTCCCTTTTCTGCTCCCATATACATCGACCGGAACTTGGGTATCATAAAGGGTTCTCCGTGCAGCCCAATCCGTTCCTGCCAGTAAAGTATCGGGCCTTTTGACGAAAACTTTACACCGGCAACAAGGAAAATATAAACCGGCGATAAAAGAATGATTGCAAGTAGAGACGCTGAGAGGTCAATAAGCCGTTTGATAGATTCCTGCCAGGGTGGCATCATGTGGGGGGAAATCTGAACAAGCGGCTCTGTAAAAATCGAAGTTGTCTTTACCGAGCCCAGCAGATAATCCTGCATGCCGGGGATGATTTTAATGATAACATCCGTATCCTCAATACTGGTCAGGATTTCTTCAACCAGTTGTGTTTCTGATCGTTCGATGGCAATCACCACCTCTTCAATATTCAATTCCCTGACCAACCGGGGTAAATTATCGAAATGTCCGAGGTGCGGAAGATGTTTTGCCAGTGCATATTTCTTATAATCTTTGGCGTTTACAAATCCTACAAACTGATTTCCTGAAGATGGAAACTGATTATTAAGTTGTTGAAAAAGTTCAACGGCATTATTGTTACTTCCAACGATAATGGTCGGGAATCCAATGATTTTGTGATGAATCTTTTTAACTGCTCGCGTGGTGATGATAAGGCGGAACAAACTGGTAAAAAAGAAATGAATACCGAATAACACGAGGAAAGAGGTAAAATAGCTTCTGTAAGAAGGCACTACATCATCAATAAGCAGGGTGAAAAATAAAATTACTACGCCGATAAATGCAGTTGAAAATGTGATGGTTATCTCCTTGATCCTGGATTTTCGGTAAATTTTGCGGTAGGAACCGGCAATGATGTAAAGGATAAGCCAAAACAATGGGATAATGATGATTCCTAAATACAAATTCGGATCACCAAACACCAAATCCAAATCTTCAATGAGGTTTGGTGTTTCCAGATTTTTGCGGTAAACAAAAAACAGCATCCAGCCAATGGCTGCCGAAAACAAATCTGAAAATATGTATTTGGCTTGTTGTAGTTTTTTATTCATCAAAATGTGATCTACTGTTGCCTGTGAAGCAATTTCATATTGTCGAGCTGAATTGTAGCAGTTTCACTGGTATCCTCCAGGTAGGTCCTTACTAAAACTTTAAAAGTATTTGCAGAACTTGCATTCACTTGATCAGTAAAGTTTATGTAAATTTTGTTCCACACTTCGCTGGGATATAAAACCATAATATCGGTTTTGATGATTTGTGTATAACCCTCTTCAATGATACCAACAGAAAAATAATGGTCGTTTTTGTAATGCATTTCGAGCAACACAGGCGAACCGTTGTTGGGTAGTGCGTGGCTGTTGAAAGTTGCAGCCTCAAAAGTATTGTGGGTACTATCGAGATTTATAACACCCGAAAAACTCCCTTCGAACACCTGTTGGCCACTATATCTTGTTATTGGTGTATTTCCGCCCAAATTAGCAGTATCCAGAGAAATTGATGGATTTTCAAAATCCTCCATCCACGCAAAGACGGTAGATTCCCGGTAGGAGGTTTGGGGTATGACAAGTATTGAAGAATCCGGATGGAAAGTGAAGTCCTCAATGATAAAAGGCTCAAAAAAAGGATTGTTGACACGTGTTGTAGCAATGCCGTTCAACTCAATCCCGGGGTCGAGTCGAAGCTCACCAATTCCGTTTTTTAATATGGGGACGGAAACAGGAAGCTCAAACACTCCAATGGTTGCCCCATCAACAAACACCCATACATCCTTAATTTTTTGGCTGGCTGATCCTTCACTGGCAAAGTCAGCAGAGAAATCAAAATTACCAATCACAACTTCAGCCGGGACTCCTGGTTCAAGGTTTTCCTCACTGCAAGAAGACAAAATCAACAGACTCACGATAAATACCAAAAGAAATATGTATGAAATTTTCACCTTTTGCAGTTTTGTATCTTTAAGCAGCCATTTCAAACGGCCATCATAGACTGTTATTGTTTTTATCAGCGCCAAACCACTTAACAGTTGATTTTCTCAAGAATCTGGTATGCAACATCCAGTGCGCGGTATCCGTCGTTGATGGTAACAGGTGGAGCTGTATTTTTCTGGATGGCATCTGCAAAGCTGTCCAACTCGGTCATGATGGCATTATTGGGCTCAATCTCAGGTTTGTTTATGCTAATCTCCTTTTTGCCTTTGCCTTCGCCTAAATCCAAAACCATGGCAAACGGATCATCCGGTTCTTTGTCGATATCTTTCATTTTCACAATTTCCATCTCTTTGGTCAGAAAATCTACCGAGATATAAGCATCGCGCTGGAAAAACCTTGATTTGCGCATGTTTTTGAGAGATATCCTGCTGGCGGTAAGATTGGCTACGCAGCCATTCTCAAATTCGATGCGGGCATTGGCGATGTCGGGGGTGTCGCTTACGATAGGAACTCCGCTGGCGCTTATTTTTTTCACATCCGATTTCACCACGCTAAGGATGATGTCGATATCGTGGATCATCAAATCCAGCACAACAGGTACATCAGTGCCGCGAGGGTTGAATTGTGCCAGTCTGTGGGTTTCGATAAACATGGGGTTATTTATCGAATCAGAAGCAGCCAGAAATGCCGGGTTGAAACGTTCCACATGGCCCACCTGCACTTTTACGTTGGCCTCATCAGCAATCTTGATTAGCTCAGTGGCTTCCTCCGGTGTGGTTACAATTGGTTTCTCGATGAAAACATGTTTCGATTTTTTTAATGATTCCGAAGCACAATCGAAATGCGAAACCGTTGGGGTAACTATGTCAATCACATCCGCTGCATCAATAATATCATGCAACGAGTCGAACTTTTTAATACCAAACTCCTGCTCTACCTTCAAGGCAGTTTCCTTGTTGGGATCATAAAAACCAATCAGTTCGTAATCTTCAATTCCACGAATACATTTCAGATGAATTTTACCGAGATGACCGGCTCCGAGAACTCCTATTTTTAACATATCTTAAAATTTTGTGCAAAAGTAAATTTTTTGATGTGATGGAAGTGGCGGGGGAATAATAAATCCTTTCAGGAGTGAAAATTTGAAGGGTTAAATTGTTTAAGGCTTCAAAAGATGAAGGGACTGGATTTTGAGGCCTTGATTTGTTTTAAAGGCTAAATTCTAAATGTTAACCTTCAACCTCTAAAATCCTATTGTTTTTATAATTTCGCAGACGCTTTACCGAAAATTATGCTTCGAAAAATATGAATTTATCGGATACATACCGCCACAAAGGAATGCGCGCACAACTGGTTGAATCATTGCGGGAAAAAGGGATTTCTGATCAAAGGGTTTTAAATGCAGTGATGGAAGTTCCCAGGCACTTTTTTATGGATTCATCATTTTTGGAATATGCATACCAGGATAAGGCCTTCCCCATCGGTTCAGGTCAAACCATTTCTCAACCCTACACGGTTGCTTTTCAAAGTCAATTGCTTGAAGCTGAAAAGGACATGAAAGTTTTGGAAGTGGGAACAGGGTCAGGATACCAGGCATCTGTGTTATTTGCAATGGGCTTAAAGGTTTTTACGGTGGAGCGCCAGTTTCATCTGTATAAAAAGGTGAAGCAGTTTTTCGAAAAACATCGTTACAAAATCAAGGTTTTTCATAAGGACGGTTTTGAAGGGCTTCCCACCTTTGCACCATTCGATCGCATTTTGATTACAGCTGCAATTCCCAGCATGAACGACACATTAAAACATCAGCTAAAAATTGGTGGAATTCTGGTTGCACCTGTTGGTGGCCGTGGTCACCAAACCATGACACGGATTATGCGCCTCAGCGAAAATAAATTTGAAGAGGAATATCATGGTGGTTTTGTGTTTGTGCCAATGCTTCCGGGAAAAGCTGAGGATTAACACGTGATTTGCGGTTGAAAGTGTTCATGTTCATTCTTCTCAATTCGCAAATCGTTGATCTGAAATATGGCAATTTGAACTTCCATCCTGACTTAACCTCTGAAATTCAAGAAAATATCGGGTGGAGGGTTTTTATCAGCAGGAATATATTTTGCCCCGTCAGTTATGGCGGGGCTGTTGAATTCCTTTGATTTAGAAA
>CAYNDN010000047.1:0-8655 GCA_964395075.1 uncultured Lentimicrobiaceae bacterium
TTTGGTTTTGGCTTGTCCAAGTTGGGGTATTTACCGGGTTATTAAAATTTTGGTTAAAGATGTTCATCATGTTGAGGTTAAACATGTAGAGTGGATGCTTTTTTATATTTTCGCCGCCTCATTCACAAAAACAATCAAAATCATGTTGAGAACACATACTTGCGGAGAACTGAGATCGCAACACATCGGAAAAAATGTAACGCTCACAGGCTGGGTACAACGCGTCAGGAATAAAGGCGGCCTGATCTGGATAGACCTGCGCGACCGTTATGGAATTACCCAATTGGTTTTGGAAGAAGGTGTTACGGATACCCAAATCATTGTCCTGGCCGAAAAGCTGGGCCGTGAATTTGTGGTTAAAGCAGTTGGAGATGTTATTGAGCGCGTAGCTAAAAATCCCAATATGCCAACCGGTGATATCGAAATAAAATTACAACAGCTTGATATCCTGAACAAATCAAAACTGCCACCTTTCACCATCGAGGATGAAACCGACGGAGGTGAAGAACTCAGGATGAAATATCGTTACATTGACCTGCGCCGTAATCCGGTTAGAAAAAATCTGGAACTACGCCACCGTATGGCTACCGAAACCCGCAAATATCTTGACAGCGTAGATTTTATGGAGATTGAAACGCCGGTTTTGATTAAGTCAACTCCTGAAGGCGCCCGCGATTTTGTGGTCCCTTCAAGGATGCACCAGGGTCAGTTTTATGCGTTGCCGCAATCTCCGCAAACGTTTAAACAACTATTGATGGTGGCAGGTTACGACCGCTATTTTCAGATTGTGAAGTGTTTTCGAGATGAGGATCTTCGTGCCGACCGCCAGCCGGAGTTTACCCAAATCGATTGCGAGATGTCATTTGTTGAGCAGGATGATGTGCTTTCAACATTTGAAGGCATGACAAAACACCTTTTTAAAGTAGTAAAGAATGTTGACATCGATTATGATTTCCCGCGTATGTCGTACGATGAAGCCATGAAATTGTATGGCAGCGACAAACCGGATATCCGTTTCAGAATGCAGTTTGTTGAATTGAATGATGTTGCACAAAATAAGGGGTTCAAGGTTTTTGATGATGCAGAGCTTGTGGTTGGGATTCTTGCCGAAGGTTGTGCATCCTACACCAGAAAGCAACTCGATAAGTTAACTGATTTTGTTAGGAAACCACAGATTGGGGCTAATGGCCTGGTGTATGTAAAGTGCAACGATGATGGTTCCTTCAAGTCATCCGTTGACAAATTCTTTAATCAGGATGACCTGAAATTGTGGGCTCAAAAATTTGATGCCAAACCCGGCGACCTGATTTTAGTCCTTGCAGGTGATATCAATAAAACGCGCAAAGCACTCAATGAACTTCGCCTGAAAATGGGCAACCAACTCGAACTGCGCAACCCCGAAATATTTGCTCCTTTGTGGGTGGTGGATTTTCCACTGCTTGAATGGGATGAAGATACACAGCGTTTTTATGCCATGCACCATCCGTTTACTTCACCAAAAACTGAAGATGTTGAATTTTTAAATTCCGATCCCGGAAAAGTAAGGGCCAATGCCTACGACCTGGTGATCAATGGGGTTGAAATTGGAGGCGGATCAATCCGGATTCACAACAAGCAGCTACAGGGTAAAATGTTTGAAGTGCTTGGTTTTACAAATGAAGAAGCACAGGCCCAGTTTGGCTTCCTGATGAATGCTTTCGAATTTGGTGCTCCGCCGCATGGTGGTATAGCACTTGGCTTCGACAGGCTGGTTTCCCTTTTTGGCGGTTCCGATTCCATTCGTGATTTCATCGCTTTCCCCAAGAATAATGCAGGCCGCGATGTGATGATCGATTCACCATCTATCATCGCAAAAGATCAGCTGGATGAGTTGGGGCTGGACCTGAAAAAAAAGGAAGAATAGACTTATTCAGTCAGGATTAATTTATCCTTTTTGAAATATATGCGTTCAAGCCAGGCCTTGTAAATAGGGTCGAGAACGTAAATTTTCCCTTCCAGTTGGTCTATTATTTCTTTTTCGGTGAGTGCACCTTTTATGCGTGTAACATTTGCAGAGGTTCCAAGGTTATACTTTTTAATTGTATCCTTAGAACTGAGCTTTTCTTCTCCATCCAAAACGGCATGCAGTAAATTAATTTGTGTGGTTGATAATCCGTCTGTTATCGTCTGAAATAGCAGCCCTAACTGACGGATTAGTGTTTCAAAACTGTCATCAACAATTGTTTGAGTGGCTGCTTTTTTTGTATTCAGCCAGCAAATTTGTGCCAGTTGTTGCACATAATATGAATGTTGATCAGCATTTACAGCAATTTGCAGCGCCAGGTCATCTGAAATTCTTTTTCCTGTGGATTTAAATTGTTTTACGATAAATGAGGTCCAGATTCCCCTGGTGATTTTGCCAAGGAACATCATAGATCCAAAATTGTAAAACGGCATAGACGGCGAAGTGAAAACATCCAGCATCATGTGCCTCTTACTTCCATAAAGGAAATAGGCAACGTTTTCATGGTTCTGCCAGTGGGAGCGTAATTTTTTTTGAATGGCCAGTGGATCACCGAAATAGGCAATGTTCTGAAATTCATCAATGCAAATTCTGATTTGAATTTTTTTGTTATTGGCAATATTTTCGGCCAGATCAAGTATTTCATCAGGTTGTTTCAACACTTCCTCATTATCAAGAGAAAGTGAAAATTCCATATCAGACCCTGGCGAAAAGCTAATCTTTGGGATGATTTTTTTGAAAAACTTTTTTAAATTATCTGATATTTCTGCAAATTTACCCGAAGTCCCTAAAATAATTTTTTCGGCAAGTTCTTTATAAAAAGCCGCTTCTGTTCTAATATTGAACAGGTCTATTTTTATAACAATGATGTCTTTTTCAGTTTTCAGGATTTCTTCGGAAGCTTTTGCTATGAGTGATGATTTCCCCCAGCGGCGTGGCGAAATAAGAATTGTATTGATGCCATAACGGAAATTGTTGAGGAGGGTTTCCAACTCTTTCTCGCGGTTCGTGAAGGTATTACCCTGTGCCAGTTTTCCAAATACAAACGGAAGTTTCATAATCATACCAATTTTTATTCGCAAAGATAACTAACAAAAGTGTAACTAACAAAAAGATAACTAACAAAATTGTAACTAACAAAATTGTAACTAACAAGTATGTTAGTTAATTGGTGGGGGCGATACAATCAAATTTTATAACCGCGGATTGCACAAAAAAAGAAAGGAGCACTAAGCAGCGCTCCTTTCAACCTATTAACCATAAAAACAAAAAATCAATATAATTTTGAAAAATTAATATCCTTAACCTTGCGGGTGGAATAATTAATTTTAAAAGCTCCTGATTTACGAAGTTCTTGTTTCACATCAGTTACAATACCCATTCGGATATTCTGGTCAACCTTAAGTGATGTGGTGATAAATTTTCTGTCAACCTCATCACGTGCCTGACGTTCCGAAGTTACAAATGCCTGGATGTTGCTAACTTCTGCGAATTGGTCATTAAGCTGGATTCTTGGTTTTGAACCAAATAAGCTTGATTTCTTAGGTTCACCGATGTAGATGTAACTCACAAGAGATTTCCGCTCGAGTTTTTGAACTTCGGTAGCTTCGGGTGGTAAAACCTTCACGATCAACGTAACTTCACGCATTACGGTTGTAACCATAAAAAAGAAAAGCAGCATGAAGATGATATCCGGAAGTGAGGATGTGTTGATCGACTGTACACCTGATTTTTTATTTCTTTTAAATCTAGACATAATTAATTCCCTCCTATATCTTCTGGTTCAGCCTCAGAGATTGGAACAGGCAGTGCTTTTTGAATCGCCTTGCTTCTATCTTCATCAAGCTCGCTGTATTTCTTACCGAACTTCTGCATAGATAAATCATCCCTGAGTTCATTTACAGCAGCTGTTAATTCATTTTGAACAGCTATGTACATTTTATAAGAAGTTCCCCGGTCATTTTTTAAGGAAATTACGGCACTCTTAGCTGGAACCCTTACATTTCCGATACCTTCAATGTTTTTCATAGTCATCTCCGGCAAATCTTCCCTGTTCTGAGGGTTAGTCATAAATTCCTTTGTCATGCTTCGCAGCATTTGGATATTTCCGGGTTTATTCTCAACGAGCAATTTATCTCTACTATTGATCAAAATAGTAAAAATATTTCGCTGGTTGATATCAGATTCGTCCTCTTCGCCGGTTGGTGGCGGAGGCAACTTCCGGCTGATACCTGTATCCACATCCATCGTTGTGGTTACGAGGAAGAAAATCAGCAACAGGAAGGCGATGTCAGCCATCGAACCTGCGTTTATTTCTGGTGTTTGTCTCTTAGCCATAGATATTCCTTATTATTTGAATAAACTGGAAATACCTGCATAAAATATAGAAAGAATTGCTATTCCGCCTAAAATATAGGTCATGTATAAAATCGACCCGATAAATTTTGAAGTTACTTCGTTAATGTTAAAAGTTTCGTAAACATCACCTGGTGTTGCTCCTGATGCCAGCGAAAAATGTGCAATGGCATACAAAATTGCAAACCCGGCGAGCCCGATTAAAGCGGTAAGGCCCTTTTTGGGGTTGGTGATGAAGAAAAATATCGGGAACAATATAGTAATCACTACAGTTATGCCAAGTAAAATGTAAGCCCAAACCATTACTGTGTCTGTAAAACTTTCACCCTGGGTGTAAAATATTACAAACAACACGGCTGAAATTACCAGCAGAACTGCAAGAAATATCCTGAGTATGGTTGCTGTTCTATCTTTCATTGGTGTCTTTCTTATTTGTTAGATGCTTTGAATTTTGTAAGAATGTCGATGAACGAAATGGAACTGTCTTCCATGTTGTTCACAAGGCTATCAATTTTGGAAACGATATAGTTGTTGAATATCTGCAAAATAATGGCTACGATAAGACCGAATACGGTGGTCAGCAGCGCTACCTTAATACCTGAAGCAACAATGGTTGGAGAAATGTCGCCGGCAGCAGCGATGTCGTCAAAGGCCTGAATCATCCCGATTACAGTACCCATAAACCCAAGCATCGGTGCAAGTGCGATAAACAGAGCAATCCATGAAAGACCTGATTCGAGGCGGCCCATCAAAACACTACCATAACCAACGATTGATTTTTCTACTACTTCGAGGCCTTCGTTGTACCTGTCAAGACCCTGGTAGAAAATACCTGCAACCGGTCCGCGTGTGTTTTTGCAAACTTCCTTGGCTTTTTCCACACCTCCGGTTTCCAGTGCCGCTTCAACCTTGTTGAGTAGTTTTGATGTGTTAGTGGTTGAAAGGTTTAGATAGATAATCCTTTCGATGGCAAGCGCCAAACCAAAAATCAGGGTGAGCAGTACGATACCCATAAATTTCCAGTCACCCTCAATGAATTTTTCTTTCAATATCTGCTGGAAATCTTTTGGTTCCTCCGGGGTCTCTTCAAGAGTTGTTGGGGGAACTTCTGCCTCCTGGGCTATGCTGTCTTCTGCCATAGCAGTGGTATCGGTTTGACCCATTTCCGGGTTAGCTTCATCTTGTGCGATAGCAGATGTGGCAAAGCCTAAAGACAACATTACAACGATTGTCAAAAAAGCAAATAATTTTTTCATGGTTTACTTTGTTGATTAAAAATTAAATTTATTTCTGTTCTGTTAATTATTGTTAGTATTCTAAAAATTGCGGAGAGAGAGGGATTCGAACCCTCGGTACGCTTGTGGCGTACACACACTTTCCAGGCGTGCGCCTTCGACCACTCGGCCACCTCTCCTGGTCTATGATTTAATGAACTCTCTGATTTTTCGAGCCGCTAAAGTAGAAAAAAATTAGGTTCCACAAAAAAAAAGCACTTTTTTTTACCCATTCTAATTATACCCAATTCTATACTAAATCAATCATTTACAATAAAAAACCATCTTCTCAACAATTATTTCATGGTTATCTCTCCACGGATATCAACAGTTAGGTTATTAATCATTTCGTGATCTGATTGATAATTTGCCAATAAATGCATCAATTTTGTAATTGCTGCCTCTGTTGTTATATCATTCCCGCTAATTACACCTATCTCTTTTAATGCCATTCCGGTTTGATACTTCTCCATTTCTACCGTGCCCCCCTGGCATTGGGTAACGTTAAGGATTATTAACCCATTATTGATGGATAATTTTAAGGCATCAATGAACCATTTATCGGTAAAAGCATTGCCGGCACCATAAGTTTCCAGCACCAGTGCCCTGAGGTTTTTGGCGTTTAATACCGCCTCAACAAATGCTTTGGATATACCAGGGAAGAGTTTTAAAACGCCAACATTTAAATCCAGATCGGGCCGGTATTTCAATTTTTTAAAGTTTGGTTTTCGGATGTAGTTCTTCCTGTATTTTATGTAAACCCCGGCATTGGCCAATTCGGGGTAGTTTGGCGAGCGGAAGGCCTCAAAATGCTCAGCGCTATATTTTATGGTGCGATTTCCACGCATCAGCTGATCTTCAAAATAAATGGCAACCTCAGGTACTATGGAAGTTTCATCCTCCATAGCTGCCGCAATTTCGATAGATGTGATAAAGTTTTCACGGCCATCGGTCCTGATCATCCCCAGCGGTAATTGCGACCCGGTAAGGATTACAGGCTTGTTCAGGTTTTCGAGCATGAAGCTCAGTGCCGATGCTGTGTAGGCCATGGTATCGGAGCCGTGTAAAACCACAAATCCATCATATTCCTCGTAATGGTCATAAATCACCTGAGCGATTTTTTGCCAGTGCTGCGGGTTGATATCCGATGAATCGATTACAGGATCAAAGCAATAGTGGTCTATTTTTGTGTCGATGAGCCGTAGTGCCGGTAGCTGCTCGTAAATGTTATCGAAGTTAAAAGGCTTAAGCAATCCGGTTTCCTGGTCTTTCACCATACCAATGGTTCCGCCGGTGTAGATGATCAGGACTGATGTTTGTGTTTTGGATTCCATGTTTTGTTGGTTGAGACACACGGCCCCCGAATAATCGGGGCAGGCTGTGCGTCTGTACATAAAACCTCTATCCTTTGAGGGCGTATGTTTATATGTGATAATTATTGAATACTGGTTTCATCAGAATTCGGAAACTTAAAAAGCTCCACTGCATTCCTGGTTGTAATTTCTGCTACTTCCTCCACAGAAATATTTTTTATTTCTGCAAGTTTCCTGGCTATATATTTAATGTATGAACTCTCATTACGCTTTCCGCGAAAAGGTTTTGGTGTAAGGAATGGCGAGTCGGTTTCCAGTACCAGGCATTCCATCGGGATATCAGCCACAACTTTATCCAGGCCTGAATTTTTGTAAGTCAGTACTCCTCCGATGCCCATCATAAAGCCCCAGCTCATTATTTTTTTGGCTTGAGCCGTTGTTCCTGTAAAGCAATGAAAAACGCCACTTAGCTTTTCATCATTCATTTCGCCGATGATTTCAAAAACTTCATCAAAAGATTCACGCACATGCAATACTATTGGCAGCCCGAAATCTTTGGCCATCTGCACCTGCTCGCGCAAAGCAATTTGCTGCTCCTTTAAAAAAGTGTTGTCCCAGTACAAATCTATGCCGGTTTCACCAATAGCATAATAGCCACCTTTTTCGAGTTCCGACCTCACCAAATCGAGTTCTTCCCTGAAATTTTCCTTTACATCGGTGGGGTGGAGACCCATCATAGGAAAGACATTTTTGGGGAAAGCACTGCATAAATCCAGCATGGGTTTGATGGTCTGGCTATCGATATTGGGGAGCAGCATATACTTAATGTCCTCAGCTATTGCTCTTTCCACAACCTTATTACGGTCTTCATCAAATTGCTCCAAATAAAGGTGTGTATGTGTGTCGGTAAAAATCATCCGGCAAAATTAGTGTTTTAGCGGGGCTGCTTTTTATATTTTTGCAAAAATCGAAGCGCTTGAAAAAGTTTTTAATCATAAGGTTGAGTTCCATTGGCGATATTGTGCTTACCACTCCGGTGGTCCGTTGCCTGAAAAATCAATTGCCGGATTGTGAAATTCACTATCTGACCAAAAAACAATTTCTTCCGGTTTTACAATCAAGCCCTTACATCGATAAAATTCTCACTGTTACAAAATCACCTTATGAGGTTTTACCGGTTTTAAATAGTGAAAAATATGATCAGATCATTGACCTGCATAAAAATTTCAGGTCGGTTAAGCTCCGGCGCAAGCTTAAGGTTAAAAGCACATCCTTTCCCAAGTTCAACGATAAAAAGTGGCTGCTGGTGAATCTGAAGGTCAACCGGATGCCCGACATTCATATCGTTGACCGCTATTTTGAGGCCGTTAAAAACCTGGGCGTGGCCAATGATCAGGAAGGCCTGGATTTTTTTATAGCACCTGATGATGTTGTGAATATTTCTGAATTTCCGAAGAATTTCCAGAGTGGCTATGTGGCCTTTGTAATTGGCGGAAAGCACAAAACAAAACAACTGCCCACCGAAAAAGCCATTGAGCTTTGCAAAATGATTAGCCATCCAATTCTAATTCTTGGAGGTCCGGAAGATCAGCAGGAAGGTGATGTAATCTCAAAATCTAATTCTGATAAAATTTTCAACTCGTGCGGGAACTATAAACTCAACCAGTCGGCATCCCTGGTTAAGCAGGCCAAATTGGTAATTACCAACGAC
>CAYNDN010000047.1:8665-13146 GCA_964395075.1 uncultured Lentimicrobiaceae bacterium
CCCCGCGGGGACCGGGCGCCTGGCGGGAGCTGCCGACGGTGACCGTCGGCGTCTGCGCGGCCTTGCTGAAACGGGCGGATCGCTTTCTTTGTAACGACACCGGCCTGATGCACGTTGCGGCAGCTTTCAAAAAACAGATCATCTCCATCTGGGGAAATACTGTACCGCATTTGGGCATGTATCCTTATCTGCCTAAAAATCCTGAGCTGTTTTCGATTTATGAAGTGAATAATCTTTCCTGCCGGCCCTGCTCAAAAATCGGGTTTGAGAAGTGTCCGAAAAAACACTTTAAATGTATGATGGATCAGGATGTTGAGAAGATTGCGGAGGAGGTAAATAGCAGGCTGGAGGCTGATTGATCCGTGAATAAGTTATAAGGTTATTGTGTTATTTAGCTGAAAGTGCATGGAGATTTCCATACTCACCACTTACTTCTCGAAACTCATCTCTCAATACGCCCGTTCATTACGCTTCTCCACATAGTTAATGAAGGCTTTATTCACCACCATGTTTCCACCGGGCGTAGGGTAGTTACCAGTAAAATACCAGTCGCCGCTATGGTTGGGCAATGCCGCGTGCAGGTCTTCGATGGTTTGATAAATAATTTCTACCGTTGCGTTTGTATTTTTCGGGGTCACAATTTCAGCAATTTTTGCGCTGATCTGTTGTGGAGAGAAAGGTTTATAGATTTCCTTTACATGGTTTACTATTTCTTCTTTGGGTTTATCCTGCTGGTCTTTCGACATCTTGTAAACTTCGTTTATCACATGCTCCTGTCCGGTTGTTTTCAACAATTCGATGGCTGCCCTGAAAGCCACAAAATCGCCAATGCGCGACATATCTATACCATAACAATCTGGGTAACGGATTTGAGGTGCTGATGAAGCAACAACAATTTTTTTCGGGCCCAGCCTGTCCAGAATACGGATGATGCTTTGCTTGAGCGTGGTTCCCCTAACGATGGAATCATCAATCACCACAAGGTTATCTACACCTTCACGGATTACACCATAAGTAATGTCGTAAACGTGCCCAACCAAATCATTCCGTCCGCTGTCCTTGCTGATAAAAGTACGGAGTTTGGCATCCTTCACGGCAATGTCTTCTACCCTGGGCGAAAATGATAATATCTCATTTAGCTTTTCTGCAGTTACATTGTTTCCCAGTTGAATGATCCGGTCGGATTTGATCTGGTTACAGAAACTTTGAACTTCTTCAATCAGGCCTTTAAATGCTACTGTGGCAGTATTCGGGATGTACGAAAATACGGTGTTCTTCACATCATGGTCGATGGATTGAAGCACAGCCGGTGTGAGCAGTTTACCCAGTTGTTTGCGTTCTTTATAGATGTCTTTGTCTGTTCCGCGGGAGAAGTAAATCCTTTCGAAGGAGCATTTTTTTTCCTCCTTAGGCTCGGTGAAAGGAACTACATTGATGCGGCCATCTTTTTTGATGATGAGCACATGCCCGGGCTGAAGTTCCTGCACTTCAGAAGCCTTAATGTTAAAAGTGGTTTGCAGCACCGGGCGTTCGGACGCAGCCACAGCAATTTCATCATCATAATAATAAAATGCCGGGCGGATGCCCGAAGGATCACGCATTACAAAAGCATCGCCATGGCCCAGCATCCCGGCAATGGCATAACCACCATCCCAGTTTTTTGCTGATTTTCTGAGGATTTTTCCCAGGTCAAGATCCTTGGCGATTTTTTCAGATATCTCTCTTTTTACAAAACCCTGCTTTTTATATTGCTGATAAAGTTTCTCATTTCCTTCATCCAAAAAATGCCCGATACGTTCCAGGATGGTAATGGTATCGGTTGTTTCGATGGGGAACTGGCCGATTTCAACGAGCTTGTCGAAAAGCTCTTCAACATTGGTCATATTGAAATTACCTGCCAGCACCAGGTTACGTGTAATCCAGTTGTTTTCACGCAAAACAGGATGCAGGTTTTCCACGCCATGTCCACCAAAAGTTCCGTAACGCAAATGTCCGAGAAAAACCTCTCCGGTGAAATCGAGGTTTTTTTTCAGCCAGTTCACATCGCGCAAAAGGTCGGGGCGGGATTGCTCCAGTTTTTGAAATTGAGCATAAACATGATTGAAAATATCAACGATGGGCGTGGAGCTATCCGAGCGGGAGCGGCTGATGTATTTCACGCCCGGTTCGATATCCAGCTTGATATTGGCGATGCCGGTGCCATCCTGTCCCCGGTTGTGCTGTTTTTGCATCATCAGGTGCATTTTGTTGAGGGCGTAAAAGCTGGTGCCGTATTTTGAGGCATAATGCTCGAGGGGTTTGAGCAGCCGCATCATGGCAATGCCGCATTCGTGCTTGATCAGTTCACTCATGGTTAGCCGGATATCAATCTTTAAGTAGTAAAATGAAGGCGCAAAAGTAATAATAATAGAAACGTGTAAAACTTTTGTAAAGCTTAAATGCCGGGGCAACAATCACCATTTAGCAATACAACGCAGAAATCCCGGATGATGAAATTGAGCATGAAAAGCAATTGCCTTTTTTTGGAAAAACGGAGCAGAAGATTTGATCTTATTTAATTTACTTTCAATGCATTAAATTCATAACATAATAATATTTAACTTCTGTTAACATTATTTGAGGGATTTCGTTGTCCTTTTGCATCATAGTCTGCTACGCATGAACGTTGGCTCCAGGCCATTGAATGGTAAGCCCCATTCTTAGTGCGATGGCGGGCTTAGTTTATTTTTGGCACTCAACAAATTGTTCTTCCCATAGTAATTTGGCCAGCACTTTTTCCCATCTTCATCATATTTCTCATAACTATCAAAATCGTATAGATCAACAACTGAAGAAATTTTTTCATTCAAAAAATTGTAATACCTGACATTTCCTTTTTCAAACACATTTTGAATGCACCAGCAAAAGTAATCAGCATTTGTACAACCCGCCTGGGGATTGGCAGCAATACAAAGTTGTACCGAACCTATCGCAAGATCGCCTGGTCCCGGATAATAGGTTGCAATTATCAAAGCCGGATCGTCAAACGTGCCGTCACCGGAGGTGCTCCAACTGATGCTACCCGCATTTTCAGCAGCGGCCATGGAAAGTTCCAAGGATTCACCTTCGCAAATAGTTTGATCAGTGCCGGCAGCAGCAAGCGGTTCCTGTATAATGGACAATTGCAGGCAGTCGATATCTGCTGCCAGGCAGGGGCTTTGTGGAATCGCAGTCAGGCAAATCTCCACTGCACCAATGGAAATATCCTCGGGCGAGAAATAATAGTTGGTGGAGGGTGAGCCGGGATCGCCAAAAAAGCCGGTAAAACTGTCACTGGTCCATTCAACGAATGATGCATGCTCAGCAATCCCCTCCAGTTCCACGAACATATTCGTTTCGCAAACCACCATGTCATCTCCGGCATCTGCAACCGGATTTTGCTGAATTGCCAAACTCAAACAATCGGAAGATGCCGCGGTGCAGGGGTCAATGGAATATGCAGTGATGCACAGTTCCGCCATACCGGAAGCGATGTCTTCTTCACCGGGAACATACACAGGATTCATGACTTCGTTGGATGGAACAAAATTCCCGTCTCCACCAGTCCATTCCAAAGCACTGTATCCATCCGCAAACGCATTATTCAGCGCCAGGTCGTTTCCTTCGCAAATCAACTGATCATTACCGGCAAATGCTTCCGATCCCATGATGATATCGAAATCAAAATCGTAGGGCGAAAGGTCGGCCACAACGGCTCCCAGGTTGTCCGAAACCGAAATGATTTTGATGTTATGGTTGCCCTCCGTAAAAAACTGGCTGATCAGTGTGTCGCCAGGCAGAACGGACAGGTTGCAATCGGGCTCACCATCTGTTTCCCAGCAAATGGTAAACGGAGGTTCGCCGTTTAGGACATCGCAAACATGAAAGACGATGCGCTGGTTGGAGCAGAACGATAACGTGTTCCCGGCTTCTGCTACCTGATCATTCAGGCAAAACAGCAATTCGGGAAATTCATATACTTCCATGGCAACGGTTGCCTGGTCGCAATGGTTTGGATAAGCAGTTTCGCAAACTTCGTAAACAAGCTCATAATCTCCGGCAGGTGTGCCCGGCTCAACATACACTTCCCCGTTCTGGGGATCGAGGTTTACGTTTGGATGTGTTGCACTGATTTGCGCCAAAGAAACCTCCGTGGGTAGAACGGGCAAAGCATTTAATGAATCATTGCTCAGCACATCAACTACCGCAACTCCGCCCGTGGTTCCGTTTACCGGAATTCCGGGGTCATCGTTCGCGGTTATGGAAGGCGCAAAAACTTCAATGAAAAAACTGCACACCACCGTTCCATTGATATAAGTGGCCTCATAAAAGATTTTATGGTTTCCTGCGCCGGCTGTTGCGGGATCGAAAATGCCTCCGGAGACACCGGGCCCTGAATAGCTCCCTCCTGCAGGAGTAGCGCCGGTGAGCTCAAAAGCCGGATCGCATAAACATACGATGGT
>CAYNDN010000047.1:13156-16008 GCA_964395075.1 uncultured Lentimicrobiaceae bacterium
AATCTGCCGTTTTGAACCACCACCTGGCATAACCGTCGTAGCTGCCGCCCTGGTATTTGGTGGGGTTGTGCTGTGGCAGTTCCGTGATGGTGATGTTTTCGATCTGGTCTGAAAGCACCTGCGCAGTGTCTGAAACGACGATGATGCCGTTGGTAGTGGGTTCGGGCACCTTCCAGTTTTTGATGCCCCGGGTTGCCGGCACGTGCCAGCCGATGGTATCCCATGTGGCTCCTCCGTCCGGTGAGTAGCCGATATTGACATGGCTTACGCCGGAACTCTCCCAAAAAACAGGATAGGGTGTCCCGGTTTTTAAATCCTGAAAATCGTTGGTAATGGTGATAAAAGGCTGAGGAATCACAAAGGATTCACTCACCGCTTCCAGTCCTTCCACATCCTGGCTCACCAGCTTAAACCTTGCTGCGTTGGTAGGGATGTTGGGAATGGTGAAGTCCAGTTTCCCGGCTTCTGCGGGATGCAGCTGTTGGATGGTATCCGTCCAGGTTTGGCCGTCATCGGCACTGAACAGGATCATCACCCTGAAGGTATTCACGGCATCCCATGCAAGCGTTTGCAGGATGCTGCCATCCCAGGTTTCGCCACCGGTGGGGTTTGTGATTTCCAAAGCGGGTTCCTGTGTGCTGCTTCTTGCGTAGCGGTCGAAGCTGCCGCCGCGGTATTTCACCGGATTAGCTGCCGGTAGTTCTACAATCGCAAAGGGGCCGGTTTCATCCAGCATGCTGCCTGTGCTGTCCGAAACCCTGATCCATGCTTCATCGGTGGGTTCGGGGACTTTCCAGTTTTGGATTCCGCGGTTGGCCGGTACGTCACATGCAATGGTATCCCAGGAGGTGGTATTGTTTGCCGAGTAGAAAATATTTACAGCAGCTACACCTGAACTTTCCCAGAAAATGGGATAAGGTGTACCTGTGTAAACGGATGTGAAATCGTTTTGTATTTCGATGAAGGGTTCCGGGATGATGAAATCCCCGCTTTCGGCTTCCAGTCCCGGCACATCCATGCTCACCAGCTTAAAGCGTGCCTGATCTGTTGGCATGTTTGGCACCGTGATGAGATATTTCAGGGCTTCTGCCGGGTACATCGTTTGCAGTGTATCCGGCCAGGTATTTCCGCCATCTGTGCTGAACAGGATCATGATCCGAAAGGTGTTTTCAGTATTCCATGTGAGCCACTGTTCGGTATTGCCGTCCCAGGTTTCTCCGCCTGTGGGTGAAAGTATTTCCAGTTGAGGCGTAAGGTTGCTGTTTCGTGCATAGCCATCAAAGCTGCCGCCGTGATATTTTAACGGGTTGCAGGTGGGGGCAGCCGCAATATCAAAAGGCTCGGAGATTTCAAACATTTCCGGGTTGGCTGCATCCATTATTTTAAGCAGGCAGTTTTCTGCAGCTTCCGGAACAGGCCAGTTTTGAATCCCGCGCGGTGCATCTACCATATGGTAAAGCGTATCCCAGCTTTGTCCGTTGTCTGTTGAAAACAGGATATCCATAAGAAAGATGCAGGAACTTTCCCAGCGAATGGCGTAGGCATTGCCTTCAGCCAGGTTTTCCGGTTGAACCAAATTAATATAAGGTTCTGGTATGGTAAATAATCCCGATATTGAATAGGTAGCAGGATTATCTGTATCCGATAACCGAATCCGTGCCGAATCCGTGGGTTGTGCCGGCACCGTCCATTCGTAGCTGAATGCCGTTGCCGGGTAGGCTTCTTCTACCGTTTGCCACGAAATCCCATTATTGGCACTGAACCCAATCTTTACCAGGTTGATGTTCTGGGATTCCCAGGTGATGGTGTAGGTTTGGGTGCCTTCCCATGTGCTTCCTGCCGCAGGCTGCAGCAGCGCAATGTTTTGCTGTGCAGCGAGTAATATCGGACTGAACATTATTAATACAAATATTTTTTTCATATTGTTCAGTTTTTAAGGTAGATCAGGGGCATTACGGCTTAGACGAACACCGCCATAACACCAAGATTGATTAAAAATAAAACCATATGAAACAGAGGAAACTTTATAATGCCTGGCTAAGCCTGGTTGAGTATAAAAATTGATTAGATCACCATTGGGCTTCAAATTTTTAAATGAATTTGCTTTTGTAAATACGCTATCTATCTCACCATCACCTGAAAAGTATTGAAAACCCCTTGGATAATAATACCAGTTAGGTTCAACATTTTTAATTATACAGACTATAACATCTGCAAGGTTTCCACTTAGTTCCATCACACCATAATAGGATGCACCCGATAATGTACGATTGGAATTTTCTCGAGCAAAAATTCCGGTACGCACTGGGCCTCTATCTCCATCCCCCCCAACTAAATTATTACTTGAAAAATGATAATTAGCGTTATCAGGAAGTGGAGCTTCTGTACCATTCTCAACACCTTCAATAGATATAAGTTCTTGCGCTGTTTGATCTGAAGCACCCCAGGCAAGTTCTCCTACTTTCGGGCTGAGCGGTCCACGGGCAGCTTTTTCATATTCAAGTTCCGAAATTAGTCGTAGTCCCATCCAATCTGCTAGCGTTAATGGTCTATGCTGATCTAAAAAATTACAAGCCCGGTCTGGTCTATAACAAACATATTTACCATTTTCAATGGTTATTGTAAGGCGATAATCAATGTGATTATAAGTATCGAGAAATAATTGACCACTTTGGTTTTCTTTAAGTGAATTAAGGAAATCAGTGTATTGGCCTTGTGTAGTTTCATACTTCATAGTATAAAATGCCTTATAGCCAGTAGGGAAGTTAGGGTTTGTCTATAATCCCGTCACCATCCCAGTCCAGGCCTTCTTTACCATGCACACGCAAACCAATCAATCTCGCTTGTTCATC